>VXZF01000110.1 GCA_009845645.1 Gemmatimonadota bacterium
GTTTTACAGCATGGACCCGCGCTACAACACTCAGCCCTTTATCACCTCGGGCACCGCGGAATTTGACTCCGACAACGAGAGCAGTTTGGTCGATTTGGTCGATGACAACGACGATCAAGACAAATTCCCGGACAACGTGCGCTTCGACTTTCTCAGCGGCGATCAGCAGGTCTTTCCGGGCTGGGATCAAAACAACGACTTCGTGCCCGACTTCAACCAAAACGACACGTTCGTGCGCTCGAATACCGAGCCGGACTACGAGGAGGCTTTTCTGCGGTTTTACGTCGATCGACCCGAGTTTCTCTTTGGCGTCGATATGAACAACAACTTTTGGGTTGATCAATACGAAAACGACGAGGAGCCGGATTATCCGTATCGCCGGGACCATCGGGGATTCAATCTCCACCTCGGGGCCGACATTACGCCGCGGGCGCGCTTGGTGGTGGGCGCGTTGCGCGAGGGGCTGATTTCCTCGGCGCGCAAAAACGAGAGCAATTACTTGATGTTTACCTATGAGCGCGATGCCCCGCGGCTGGGCCGCTTGCGGGTATTCGAGATGAGCAAGCTGGTCAAAGACGACATTCCCAACCCGCTGTTGCAGTGGGCACCGGACAATACGCTGCGCGGCGGCGAGCTGACCAAGGTCGAGGACCCGCTGTTGGCGCGCGACACTTGGGTCAACCAGCTCTTTGTCGGCCACAATTTACAGGTGGCGGCGCTCTTTTTGACCACCAAGATGCACTGGCTCCACTTCGAGCAGCAGATGGAAAAGGCCCAGCGGGAGCAATACGGCTTGGCACCTTCTGACTTCTTCTTTGGCCTGATCAACAAAGCGAGCTACCGCCTCCAGCTCGGGGCGTGGTCGTTGGAGCCGCGCTGGAAGAGCGAGTTCCGCAAGCAGAGCCGCAGCTTGCTGTCGCTCAACAGCCACACCAGTCTGATGGAGCTGTTTTCGGGGTTGGTGGAGACGCAGGTGTTGCAGGTGACCAAGCTCCAGGCTGGCGTGGAATACGCGATCTTCAACGACTTAGACGCCGACGCCAACGACTTCGACTCGGTGACTGTAGCCGTCCAGTTCAGCAATGAGTCCAATTACCTTGGCTATAAGCTCCGCGCCTTAGTCGGCACGAAAGTAGAGCGCAAGCAGTTCACCGGGCAGGAGGCGCGGACGACCAACGAATCTTTTGTGACGATTTACGCGGGGCTGAATTAGATGTGCCGACTAGCCACATTGGTCCGGCGACCGTGGGTGATCCAGATCGCGCTTACTATTGGACTCCATGCGTGCGATAGTAGATCAAAAGGAGAGCAGCACTACTGGGCGGGCCACGCATACCAAGAGCAGGGCATGACGGCCAACGCCCTGCGCGAGTACCGGAGTGCGGTCGCGGCAAGGGTCGATTTGCCCGCTGCCTATTACGCGCTCGGAGCGCTCTATGGCGAAAAGCACGAGCACGGCAAGGCCATTGCCGCGTACCGCGAGCTGTTGGCGCGCTGGCCCGGAGAAAGTCGAGCGCAGGAGTTGCTGGCGGCCCGCTATGTAGCTGCCGGGCAGCCAGCCGCAGCCGTCAGCCTCTACCGGACCCTGCTCGACCAAGGTGGCGATCCCGCCGTATTGCTCGGTCGCCTAGGCGACGCGCAGAGCCTGAGCGGCGACTTGCAGAGTGCGGCCCAGTCCTACGGCGACTTGCTGGTGCTGCGTCCCGACAGCAGCCGGGCCCGGTACCAGCTAGCGCGCATTTACGCGGCCGAAGACCGGGCCGAACCAGCTATTGCGGCCTACGTCGAGTTGTTGGCGCAAAAGACCTATGCGCGGCAAGCGGCCTTGGGGCTGGCGGATCTCCTCATTGAGTTGGACCGCCGCAGCGGCGAACTGGGTCGCGCAAGGGCGGAAGGCTGGTGGCGGCGGCAAGGACTGGTCGGGGCGGAAGCCATGCAAAAGGCGGAAGAACAGCTCGAGGCCGTGCTTGCGGAAAGTCCCGGTTCAAGCGCCGACTTGTGGGGGCTGGGTAAGCTGCTCTTCTGGCAGGGGCGTTACCAAGAGGCCCTCACTTGTGTCGCTAAGCTAGCTGAGGCTACCCCGGATGACTACCGGGTGTACTTCTTTCTGAGCAAGCTCCACGGGTTGCTGGGCGAGGAAGAGGCCGCACGGGAGGCGTTTGCTCAGTACCAGCGCCAAGAGCAGCGCGCCAAAGTCGCCGCGCGCGTCCAAACCGAGCGGGACGTGTTGCTGAAACAATTGTCGGGGGAAATACCATGAGAGCTGCGTTGCTGATTGGGGTTTTAACTGCGTGCTTGGTGCAGCCGCTAGCGGCCCGACAGGTTCTGCTGATCGGACAGGACGGGCAAATCTCGTGGACCGGGAAGGTCGAGGGGGCCGAGGGCATTTCGACAATCCAGCCCGAGCACCGCTCCTTTCTCGATCCCAACGTCACCGAAATAGGCTATGCGCCGGCCGATTTGATCGAGTTTAAAAGTGTGGATTTTTCGGGCAGCATCCTGCCGCGGCGAGTGGGTGCCGAGCAGAACTTGGCCGCAGAGGTGCTGGATCGAGGTGGCTCGTTGCGCGCACCGACCGTCTTCGATCTGACCGCCTTGCAGCTACAGGTGATTTTCGAGGATATGCTCGCGGCCGATCCGACCGGGCAGGCATTCGAGCGCAAAGAAGACGACATTTTGGGGACCCAGCTTATTCTCGACTTAGGCGCGCGCTTTGGGGTCAACCGGCTGCGCTTTTTTCCGCGCAACACGATCTTTGCCTCGCCCGGCACCCCCTTTCAAAATGACTTCTTGAAAAACTTTGAAGTGGAGATCAACGACGGCTTGGTGCTGACCAGCTCGGGCAACCCGATCTGGGAAACCTATACCGTGCGCAACGACAACAGCGACCGGATCACCGAAGTGTTCATCGAGCCGCCGCGCTACATTCGCTTCATCCGCCTGCGGGCCACATCGGCCATTCCTTTTGAGATCGAGAAGCTCCAGGTCTTTGGCGAGGGATTTTTTCCGACGGCGCGCTACATCTCGCCGATCATCGACATGGGCAGCCCGGCCAATTGGGGCCTCATCCGCACCTTGCAGCAGCAAGTAGGGGCTGCGGACTTGGCCGACATACAGTTGCGCACCCGCAGTGGCCACGATCCCAGTCCCTTGGCGTACACCCGCAAGCAGGTGGCCCTGCAAGACGCCCCTGAGATCCCGTCGTCCGTGGATAATCCGGACGAGCCGCTGTTGCGCAAGGAGTACTTAAAGCTGCCCGAGCGCGGGCGTCAGGGCGACGATTGGGAGCGCGGCTCAGTGCGCGACGACTTGGCAAACTGGAGTCCGTGGACTTCGCCTTATGCGCTGGAAGAGTTGGCCGCGGGCACGCAGATTCTCTCGCCCGGTCCCAGCCGCTATTTCCAATTTCGCGTGGAATTCCAGAGCCAGCACTTGGAGGCGAGTCACATTCTGCAGCAGATCGCGCTCGAGTTTTCCGCGCCGCCGCTGGCCGACGCCCTCGTCGGAGAGATCTTCCCCCGCGAGGTGCCTGCTGCCGCGGACGTGCCCTTTGTGTACGCGGTGCGGGCGGAGATGGAAAGCGATTACGTGCAGGGCTTCAACAGCTTTGAGGTGTTTACGCCGAGTCGCGTGGGCCGCGTCGAGCGGATCGAAATCATCGACGCCAGCGGCGAGCAGGTGCTTGACCACGCTTTTGCGGTCACCGATGGAGTCACAACCGAAGGCGAGGTTGCCATCACCGCCATTGACGACCAGCGCTTTGCGGTGAGTTTTCCGGCCATCAACCAGCACGACGCCGTGCTGAAAATCCATTTCGCCAGCCGGGTGCTGGCCTTTAGCACCCGCTTTGGCGGCCGTGCCTTATTGCTAGAAGAGGATGCCTTTCAGGGCATTTCTCCGGGCAACGCGACCTTTTTGGCGGAAGGCGACGTGGCGACCGAATCGGGGACGACCGTGTTGAGCCGCGCGGTGAACGAGGGCAGCTTGATTGGCAATTTCGCCCTCGGCAGCGAAGTCTTGACGCCCAATGGGGATGATGTGAACGATGTCCTCGACGTGAACTTCGAGGTGCTGGCGGTCATCGGCAAAGCGCGGATTGTGATCGACCTGTGGGATTTAGGGGGCCGACGGGTGCGCCGCCTCTTTGACGCCGAGGGTCAAAACGGCGTGTACGACGCCGTGCATTGGGACGGCACGGACGAGCGAGGCCAGCGCGTCGCGCCCGGTATCTACTTGGTGCGGATTGAGGTGGAAGGGGATGCGCGCAGCGGGCAGACGGTGGAACCCTTGGGCGTGGCGTACTGAACGAAAGGAGACGTCGTGCTGAATCGAATAGAGCGGATGGGCTTGCTAGTGGTGGTCTTAGCGACCAGCGCGTGGGGCCGCGGCGAGTTCCGCCTCGGCGGCGCGGACGGCAATTCTTGGCAGGTACTGGTCGCCGAGCAGACGGCTGCGTACGTGCTGCTCGACGCCGAGGGTGGCATCGTCGAGGAGGTGACCATTGGCGCGGTGGACGAAGAGGTCAGTGTGCGCTTCAACACTGCGGGTGTCGATACGTTGATCGACTTTGCCGACGGCGGCCTGCGCCCGGTGTACATCGATCCGAGCGACAATCTGGCGCTGTCGATCAAGGAGCGCCAAGGGCACTTTTACACGGCCAGCATTTACGGCCATACGCACTTGGTAACCGACTCCCAGCCCTTGCAGTTTCTCATCGACGGCGATCCGACGACCGCCATGCTAGTTCGGGTACCCGAGCCGCCGCGCTTGGCCGGTCGCAACAACCCCGGAGTGGTCAAAAACAATGTCATGCACTTGGGGGCCGAGTTGCCCATCAACCGCATCCGCTTCTTCCCCCGGCCTGGGTTTGAGGACAATTACTTGGCGTGGTACGAAATCGGCGTGGCCGACCACACCGGGCCGTTTTGGGACAGCAACTTCGACCGCAGCCAGCGCGGCAAGCGTTGGTACATGGTTATCGACGCGGCCTTGGGCGCGCCCAACGATCCGGCCTTTGACATCTTGGCGCGCAACCGCGAGAGCCTCGACGTGGTGGTGGATTTGCGCTTTCCGACCCGCGACCTCAAGTGGATTGCCATCCGCCCGCTCGACCCCGAACGCGACTGGGAAATTGCCGAGTTCGAAATCTATGGCGAGGGCTTTGTGACTCGGACGACCTACCGCACCCCGATCATGGATTTTGGCCGCGAGGTCGCGTGGAGCAAAATTCGCTGGCAAGGAGAGGTGCCTGAGGGAACCCAGCTTTTGCTCCGCACCCGCACGGGCAACACGCCGCAGCCCAACATCTACCGGGTCATCGGCCCGACCGGCACCCTCGAAGTATCGACCCTCGACGACTACCTGACCCAGCTCGACCGCCGGCGGTGGAACGACGTGGAATTGGGCTACGACCTAGAAAATTGGAGCCCGTGGTCCGCGCCCTATGAGTTCGCGGCTGGATTGCGGCATACTGAACTGCCAGCGGATTTGTGGCAGGACGGCACGCCCGTGCTCTCGCCGAGTCCGGCGCGCTACTTCCAGCTAGAGGCCATCCTGTTCGCCAGCGGCGACGCGGCTCCGCGCATCGACGACATGTCGCTGCTGTTTTCCGAGGATCCAGTGGCCCAAGAGGTGATTGGGGAGATCTGGCCGATTGCCACGCAGAGCTTTGCGGCTGAAACCTTCACCTATGTGGTGCGCCCGGTTTTGCGCGCCAGTGACTTGGGCTTTGACCGGCTGGAGATTTTTACCCAGATCCCGGTCGAGCGGGTGCATTCGGTGCTCATCGACGGCGAGGAGATCAGCGACCGCTTCCCGCCCGAGATTGAGGACGACCGCCTGATCGTCTCATTCGACCGCTTGGTGGGGCCGCGCGACAACGAGAAGCGAATCGAGGTGGTTTTTGACGCCAAGGTTCTGCGCTTTGGCGCGGATTTCAGAAGCTGGGTGTACGACAGCGCCGAACCCGAACTCAAGCAGCAAGTTGCCCCAGGCAACGCAACGTTCCGCTTTAGCGGCGACGTAGTATCGGTGCGCACGCCCATGGGCGGCGGCCTCATCAGCAGCGTGCAGGCCACGCCAGCGACCTTTACGCCCAACGGCGACGGCGTCAACGACCACGTAGCGATTGCATACGAATTGCGCGATTTGGAGAGCCTGCGGCAGATCCGCTTGCGGATATACGATCTGTCCGGGCGACTGGTGCGCCAAGTTGCGACTAACACCGGCAGCGGCAGCTTTGCCCAAACTTGGAATGGGCGCGACGAAGAGGGCGCACTCGTGCCGCCCGGCATGTATCTCTATCAGCTCGATTGGGACACCGACAAGGGCCGCGAAGTGGCCAACGGTGTGGTGGGTGTGGCGTACTAGGCTGGAGAAATGGATTTGACTAGGGCTATTCACTGTAAGAAGCTGTCTGTAAACCTACGGCGGACGTTTGCCTGCTGCGCCGCATTGCTCGCCCTAGCCGACGGGTCCTACGGTAGCCGTCTAGGATGGCGACAGGACGTGGCGCAAAGTCCGGAGGTGTACCTCGATGCGCTGGACCCGGCCCTGCGGCGCTGGTACGTGCCGCAGGTGATGTTCGCCGAATACCCGTGGCGGCAGTGGGAGTACACCAACCGCGCGCGGCTGCCGTATCAACGCTATGTGAACATCGACTTGGAGGGCGATTACTTCTACGATCTGTACGGGAACTACCTGACCCAGGGGTGGCTGATCTTCAATACGGCGCAGCGGCGGCCCGAGGAGGCCGGTAGCTCCTTGTTCAAGACCGAGCGGTTTGCGCGGTGGTTCAACGAACTGGTCATCGCCGGCGATCACAAGGGCCAATATCACTACGCGCTGACGGTGAGCAACAACCTGCGGACGACTTTGACGCCGCTGTCGTTGTCCAAGCCGCGCCTGAACGGCATGCAGATCGACCTCGCCACCGACAAATACCAACTGACCTTTCTCCACTCGCTGATCACTGGCCCGCGCGGCTTGCAGGTAGAAGAGAGCCGCTTTACGGACGCGACGTCTCTCGTGGGGGGGCGGTTTACGGCCCAGCTAGGGGATTTCGTGGAGTTGGGCCTGCACGCGGTCAACGCCCACCAGACCAACAGCGAGTCGGATCAGCTAATTGAAACCCTGTACAAAGGCGGGCTGAACAAACAGCAGAACGAGACTATATCCCAGATCGCGATCGCCTTGCGAGACGACTCGCCGGAAGACGGTGCTGGCGGTGCTGCGTTCTTCCCCGATGCCTCGGACGTGATTATCACCTACCGCGACGGCACGGTGGAGTCGGGCCGCGACATTCGCTTTGGCCCGGTGATTAGCGGCGGCTTAGAGCGGCAGGGGTTTCTCACCGCGGATGGCGACGGGCAAATCAGCCTGCTCTACGACTTTGACAGCGCATCGTTTGTCAATCGCGCCTCGGCCGATAAGTCCGAGATCGTGGCGGTGGAATTTCGCCTCGTGCTGGCCAACGACTACCAGATCTGGATGAGTTCGGACCAGCAGTTGGGAGAGGGCGGCGGCTTTGTAACGGTCGGTCGGCCATCGAGCTCGTTCACTTGGACGGGCGAGCGCTCTATCAGCTTGGGCGACGTATTCGGGGCGGATGTGGATGACCCAGTTTTCTTGCTGGTGGCGCAGGCCGAGGGCAATGTGCAGGACATATCCAATCTGCGCACGGTCCGCTTTGACTACGGGCTACCGACGGCTACGACAATCGCCGGGGCCACGCTCAAGGTGGAAGACGTGCTCGGCTTTGATCTATACGGCGAATACGACCTGAACTGGAATTTCCGCAAGTATCCCAACGTCGCCGAGGAGACGCACACTTCCTCGGCGGGAATTGGCGACCGGCCCAGCGCGCCGGCGTGGATGGCAAACCTGAGCAAGCGCATGGGACGGCTGTCGCTGTTTGGGGAAATGTATTCGATTGATCCGCGCTACAACACCCAATCCTTTGTCACCACGACCTCGGGCCTCGATTACGCCCGGCAGGGCAACCGCTTTGACTTGGTGGAAGACAACGACGATCAAGACCGCTTCCCAGATGGGTTTCGCGCGGATTTTTTGGTCGATGACCGCTTGGTCTTCCCCGGCTGGGATCTCAACAACGATTTAGTGCCCGATTTCAACCAAAACGACAACCGCGTCAAGGCCAACTCCGTTCCGGATTACGAGGAGCCGTTTCTGCGCTTCTTGGTCGATCGGCCGGAGTTCCTCTTCGGCGTGGATATGAATCACAACTTCTGGGTCGATCTATACGAAAACGACACGGAGCCGGACTACCCCTATCGCCGCGATCAACAAGGATTCAACGTCTATGGGGGCATCGACCTGAGTCGGCACTGGCAGCTCAAGGTGGGGGCTTTGCGCGAGGAGCAGATTTCTGCGGATCGCAAAAACCACAGCACGTATTTGCAGCTAGGGTACGAGCGGGTTTGGCCGCGGGTGGGTCGGGTGCGGCTGTTCGAGATGAGCCAGTTGGTGCAAGACGACATTCCCGATCCAATTTTGCAGTGGCACCCAGACAACACGCTGCGCGGCGGCAAGCTCGTGCACATCGCCGATCCGCTGTTGGCGCGCGATGCTTGGGTCCACCAGCTTTTCGTCGGCCACAGCCTGACGAGCGATGCATTGTTGGTGATGAGCAAGCTGAACGGGGTGTTCTTCGCGCAGCGGCAGCGCGATGCGTCGGATTTCTTCTTTGGCTTGATCAACAAAGCCAGCTATCGCCGCACTTGGCGTGGACTGACTCTATCGCCGCGCTGGAAGAGCGAGTGGCGCCAGCAGAGCCGGTCGCTGTTTGACCAGGAGGAGCGCACGACGCTGATGGAGCTTTTTTCGCTGCTTTTGGACACGCAGCTTTTGCAGGCTACGCGGCTCCAGGCTGGTGTCGAGTACGCGCTGTTCAATGACTTCGACCGCGATGCGGAGGATTTCGACTCCCTGAGCTGGGCCTTGCAGTTGGCGACCGAGTCGGCCTATTTGGGCTATCGGATCCAGGCGTTGGCCGGCTTTGTGGTAGAGCGCAAGGCGTTTGCGGAGGCCAAGGC
>VXZF01000292.1 GCA_009845645.1 Gemmatimonadota bacterium
CTACCAGCCACCAAGCCGCTGCGTTGCTGCGCGCCCCAGCCAGTAGGGCACCCCAAGTGATCACTTCTGCTGGTATCCCTACCCCTAAAAAGCTCAATCCCGACTCGGCGAGTATGGCACCTGCGACCCCGAAGGCCGCCGGGATCAGGATCGGGCCGATGGCATTGGGCAGGATGTGGCGGAACATGATCCGCCCGTTTGAGTATCCGAGACTGCGCGCGGCGGCCACGTAATCGTAGCTGCGCACCTGTAAAAACTGCGAGCGCGTCAAGCGGGCGATACCGACCCAACTCGTAAGGCCGATAATGATCATGACGAAGAACAGGCTCGGCGGAAAAAAATGCCGCGCCCGTCAATATCAAAAAGAAGCTAGGGATCGCGGCCCACAGCTCAAAAAGGCGCGAGAGTGCCAAGTCGATCCAGCCTCCGAAGTAACCAGCCAACGCCCCTAAGACCAAGCCAATGGCCAGCGATATGCCCACGGCCACTAGGCCGATGGTCAAAGCGTAGCGCGTACCGTGGATCAGCCCCGAGAGCACGTCGCGGCCCAAGCGATCCGTGCCCAGCCAGTGCTCGATTCCCGGGGGCTGGTACTTCTCCCGCAAACGGACTTCACCTGGGGCATAAGGCACCGGCGGGAAGATGGCTTCCTCTAGCTTGAGCTTTTTGAAGTTGCGTCGGCGCTTCAATTCCGCTGGCCAGTCAGCTATTCCCAAATAGACTGCGTATTGGCGAAAAGCCGGAAAGTAGGTCTCGCCCTTGTACTTCATGTAATACGGCTTGTCGCCAGCCAGCAAGTCGGCGCTTAAGGCCACAATTCCCAGCAAGACGATGCCCAAGAGACTGAGCAGTGCAGGTCTGTTTTTCTTAAACTGCCTCCAGACGACCTGTCCGTAGGACTGCCCTTGTGCAACGACCTCCGCGCTCATCTACACACTCGCAAAGTCGATGCGCGGGTCCGCGACCTTGAGCAAAATATCCGCCACCAAGATCCCCGCCAAGGATAGGGCCGAACCAATGGTAAAGAGTGCCATAGCCACAGGGTAATCGCGCACGATGACCGACTGAAAAGCCAAAAAGCCCATGCCCGGAATGGTGAAGATCGTCTCGATGAATACCGAACCCGCAATCATTCCCGGCAGCAACCCCGCCAGCAGCGTTACAATGGGAATCAGGGAATTGCGCAGCACGTGACGCAGCACTACCACTCGGTAGCGCAACCCCTTGGCTTGGGCGGTGCGCACGTAGTCCAGCCGCAAATTCTCCAGCATACTAGTGCGCATATAGCGCGAGATGCCAGCGAAGCTGGCGTAGGTCGAAGCTAATATCGGCAAAACCATGTGGTGGGCGTGGTCGGTCAGCAGCCGCCAGAATCCCCAGTCTTCCCCAGCTTCTAGGGATTGGATGCCTGAGGCTGGAAACCAGTGGAAAAATTCCTTGTTGCAGAAAAACAAGATCAACAGCATCCCGACCCAAAAAGAAGGCATCGACCACAGCATGAAGGTCCCGGTGGTAACCAAGCGATCAATAATAGTATTTTGCTTGACCGCTATCACGATGCCCAGCGGCACGCCGATTAGATAGGCAAAGACTAAGCTGATGAGGTTGATTTCCAGCGTGATAGGCAGCCGGTCGAAGATGTGGTCGATGACTGGTTCCTGATCTTTGAAGGAGCGCCCCAAATTCAGCGTCACCAAACGCCACCCACCCACCTGCACCAGTTCCAAGCCGGACCCGCCATACGCGTAGTTTTGGGTTGGCGAGAAAAGGCGGCTCTGCCAGAAAGGCGACTCGACTAGCTCGTCAACGCGCTCGGGGCGCAGGTGGCGAAAATGCGCTAAGAACCGCGCCTTGCGCTCCTCGCCCTCAAGCGCGGCCAACTCGACCCGCTCTGCGTCTGCCAACTCGTCGAGTACAGCGTCGGCCAACAAGGCCCCGCGGTCAAATGCGCCCAAGTCCTCCACGCGCAAGACCAAATTGGAAAGCCAGTGCAAATACTGGATATGTAGCGGTTGGTCCAGCCCAAGTTGACGGCGCAAATCCCGGCGCGTTTTCTCCATGTCCGTCTGCTGGTCGGTGGAGATCCCCTCGCCACCAGCGGCCCCGCCCAAGAACAGATCAACCGGGTCGCCGGGTGCCAAACGCATAATCAGGAAGGTCAGTAGGGTGATGCCGAGGAGGGTTGGGATGGCCAGCAGAATGCGCTGGATGGTGTACTGCAGCATGGTGGGAGCGCGGACGCTTTACTCTTCTAGTTCCTCGGCCCGCGCAAACGCCGCCTCGCTCTTCTCAATCAATTCCTTATGGGCGTAAACCGTCCCCAAGTGCATCCACACCAACGCATTGTCTGGCATTTGTTCGGCGAGTTGCTCCAAGAGTGGCAACGCGCCATCCATGTCCTCTGTGGCTAAGTGGACCATGGCGAGATTGTAGCGCGCATCCCCGTCGTCGGGTTCGAGCTGTAGGACCTGCTCATAGGCCCGCTTAGCTGCGGTGTACTTTTCTTGCTGCCAGTAGAGGTTGCCCAAGTTGAAATGGGGCCTGAAATCATCGGGGTTCAGCTCTATGACCTTGCGATAATTGGCCTCGGCTCCCTCGTAGTTCTCGGCTTGGGCTTGGGCGATGGCGAGATTGGTCAGGCCATTGAGGTTTTCAGGATTGATCTTGACCACCTGTGACAAGGCGCGGATAGCCTCATCGAGGTTGCCATTTTCCAAGTAGAGCGATCCCAGGCTGAAAAAGGTGCCCTCGTCTTCCGGATCCGCCGACGCGATCTTCTGGTAGGTGGCAATGGCCGCATCCGTGCTGTCGATCTGGTAATAGACGTACGCGAGGTTGCGCCAAGCATCGAGCGCGCTTTCGTCGATGATGGTAGCGTTGTGAAACGAGTGCCGCGCCATGACGTAACTGGGAGCCTCGCCTTGGGCGTGGACAACGCCGGCATTGTACTCTCGCGCCCAAAAATGGCGGCGCGTTTGTTCAACCTCACTTTGAAACTTGGGATTGCGCTCGGCGTGCGCTAGATGCTCGGCCATCTCGCCATAGCGGCCCTCTTTGCCTAAGAGCTTGCCCATGAGTAGGTGAGCCTCGCTATTTTCTGGCTCGGTCTGCAAGACTAGGGCGAGTTGTTTTTTGGCCTCTTGCGGCTGCTCCTGCTTGATATAGAGCTTGGCCGCAGTCATGGTCGAACTCTGACACCCCAATTCGGCGACGGCGGCGAGCACCGCCAGCCAGCCCACGCACTTCATTGGCAATCCCCTATAAAAAATTGCGCGGCGCACAGAACGTGCGCCGCGCCACGGTCGAATTTAGAACCCGAACTGAAAAGTAAAGGTATTAAGCGCGTCAAAATACTCGACCGTAGTGTATGCGTAATCAACGCGCAAATCTTTGATCGTCCCGGCATCCAGATTCAGACCAAAGCCGAAGCTGGTGCCGTAGATGTAGTCGTCATCCGAGTTGGGCGCGTAGTCAAAACCAGCGCGCAAGGCAAAGAAACTGCTCAACACATATTCAGCACCCAACCGGTACTGATCGTAGGCAAAATTGTTGTGCCGGAAGACCGAGGACAGATTGAGCGCGTCCATATAGCGATAGCTCAGACCGAGCTCAAACGTTGAGGGCAAGTCAGCGGAACTGGCCTCCACATTGTAATCGGACGGTCCGCGACGCAACCCGTCAATCTGGCCGCGACGCAACAAGCCGGAACCGCCAAACTGCATCCGCGTGCCGATGTGTTTGAGCGCCACCCCCAAGTCCAAGCCGGCAATCCCGCCTAGATTGGCGTATTGCAGACCGGCGCTAAACGAGGCCGCAGTGGCCTCGACGCGCTGGATGCGGTTGACGACATAATGGCTGGTAAACCCGACGGCGATGCGATCAGTCAGTTCCTTCGCAAAGGTCAGGCCCACCGTGAAGAAGGTCGGTGAAAAGGTCGCGCCGGTGCCGTCTGGATTGGCCTCAGTCGTCACCGGGATTTGGCCAAAATCCAGCGCCTTGATGTTGAAGGCCAGCGAGCCGAGGCTCTTGAAGTTGGCACCGGTAGCCAGATAGTTGATGCGAGTATCCGCCAGATAGGACATCGTCGAGAACATGATGCCCGCATTGGATTCGGACTTGGACAGACCCGCCGGGTTCCAGTGCAAAGCCTCCAGACCGGAACTAGTGGCGATTGAGGCACCGCCCAAGGCCATGTCGCGCGCGCCAACCGGAATCAGCAGTTCCGGGGCCGCGGCCGTACCAGCGCGATCATAGCCGTCGGCAAAGGCCGTAGCCGAGGCAAAAACCAGCGCCAGCAGGATCGTCGAGATGCGAAAGCTGTGTCGAAGCATGGAATGGCCTCCTATTTCTCTCTTTGATATCCCGTGTACCTAGAAGTTCTCCAGGAACTGCTGCTCTTGGATGATAGCCAGCTTGAGGATCCGATTTTTGCCGTGATCCGGCAGCTCGATATGGGCGATGTACATGCCGCTGGCCACCGGCAGTGCATTGTGGTTTTGCAAATCCCAGCGCGTGAACTGCGATGGGTCGTTTTTCTCGATCATGCGCACCAGCGTGCCACTCATGTCGAAGATGCGAATATTCGCCTTGGACGGCAGATGGCTGAAGGTCACGAAGTGGCTGTAACGGCTGGTCTCTGCTGCGTTGACGCCGAGATAGGGATTGGGAAAAACGTTGATCTTCTCGATGTCTTCGGCTAGATAGCCGTCGTTACTTTCCGACCCCGGGACCGTAAATGAGAAACGGTCGGCGGAGGTGTTGACGTGGTTGGCGACCAGCAGGAACGAATCGCCGTCCGACGGGAAGTCCTCCTCGCGGCGGCGCTCGGAAAAGATGATCCACATGAAGGGCAGGTATTCTTCTCCTTCTGTCCCATCATAGATCAAACCGTTGTTCAGCAAGATGTCGCTGTTCTCTCCTTGGTTGGGGTCTGTGTAATCCAAGTCAAAGATGAACAGCCACTCGCGTGGACCTGAACCGGCGACATTGCTCGCCACAGTGTACCAAGGTGGACCATAGACGCCGTTGACCAAGCCGCCGGGCTGGTTGTTTTCGAGGAAGGCCACTTCCAAGCGGCGCGGCGGATCACTCTCAATGTCCCAAGCCGAAAGCGCAATCTGATTGCGCTCCTGATAGACATAGACGCCCGGGCCTTCGGTGTTGATAATGTACTTGCCGAAGTCCCAAGGATTCTGCGTTGTAGTCAGGTCTCCGGGTACTGGCGGCTCCCCTCCAGCACCGCGCAGGTAGCGATAGGCCCACGTCACGTTCTCGTTGTTGGGGTCCACCGGCTTGTACTGGTCTTCGCCATCCTCTTCAATGACGTCGGTGAAGCGCAACTCCACCGTGCGCAGCCGGTCCGGCGTCACCGTCGTCGGCGCGAACCACTGATGATTGGGATCGCCGGTCATTGCGCCTTGGAAGCCTTCGGCACCCCAGGCGTAGGAACCGCCAGCCCAAGTGAACCAGCGCGTGTCGCTGGCGTGATCAACGGCTTGGGCGAAGTCGGCGGCGTTGATCTGGCCATCGCCCGTCAAGTCGGCCGCCTCGGGCGAAGCCTTCCAAGCCTCAAATGGCATCGCCGGACCTGCCCAACTCTTCATGCCAGAGGGCGGCCCAGCGACGGAGACCTCAATGCCGGCGGAACCGACGTAGAAGGCCGTGCCAGCTTGGTCGGTCTGGCTTTCCAACAGCGTCTGACCGCTGGTCTTGTCAACCAGATTCCAGACCGTGTTGCCGTCGACGTCGGCGTCGTATTCGACCGCGTAATCGTTCCCGGTGGTCATCGTCGGATTGACCACAGAGACCGAGACTGTTCCATCGCTGGCACCGGCGGTGTGCTGGGCGCTAATCACGTCCCCAGGCTCGCTCAGATAGCGAGTGCCCGGCGGCGGCTCCTGCGGCACGCAGATCAAGTTCTGCGGCGCGCTCTCCAGCGTGGTAGTAGCGGCCCCTTCGGCCGTAGCGCGGTTGTAAGCCGTCACCGCAAAGTAGTACCGCTGGCCGTTGACCAGCGGACCGCTACGGACGTGGTCTTGGGTAATCTTGATATTGCGCTTGACTCCGAAGTCGGTGCCGATCTGCAAGGGCACATCGAGCACCACGCCGGACTCTTCGTCGAGGGCAATGCCGAGGATCGTGGTAACGCCGTTTTCGATGTCGAAGGTCGCCACCTTGACGCCCTGCGAAAGCGTGGCTTCGGCCGAGGGCAACTGGTAGAGGTTGTAGCCTTCGAACTCGAAGCCAGCCGAACCCTCGCCTTCGGTGGCCTGAATCGAATCATCGTCCCAGCCCCAATCCAAGATGATCGTCTCGTCGAGCTCGACTATGCGGACATTGGGCTGGACCGGCGGCTTGGGCACCTGAAAGAAGCCGTTGTAGGCGTCCTGTACGAACTGGTCGGTGAATTTCAGCTTGGAGACGCTGCGAAGGCGGTCGGTAGAAATGCCGCCTAACAGCGCAACCACCACTTCCTGAGTGTCGCCCAATGCCATCTCAAAAGGCCCGGTGGCCAACACGATGCGCCGGTCGCCAGCCGGCAGCGGTACGCCGTCGTTCCAGCCGGTGGCTCTGGTTGGGTCGCCGTCGAGCGTGAATTCGGTGTCGGCATTGGTCAGCGGATTGGTGTAGGGCACGGGGTTTGCAACATCGTCCTGCGGCTGGAAACCGCGTAGCAGATTGTACCACTGCTGAGTGCCCACGTATTCGCCTAGTTCTGGATCGGATATCGCGCTGCCGGCGGCAAAGTACACGAAGGCCGTCATTGGCAAGTTCTTGTAGCCGGGACGCAACCCCTCGTTGAAGATGGCCACCGAACTCTCGTCGAGCAGTTGGTTTCCATCTTCGTCAACGGCGATGTTGCCCTCTGCATCTAGCTGGTAAACCGGTACGATCGGGCCTTGCAAAAAGTCGTACCCAACAGCCGGCGGGGCCAAGCCGAAGGGGACGTAGCCAGGATCGTCGTCAATCGAGTTGTACACATAACCCAAGCTCAGGCCGACATCGGCACCGGCAAAGTCGTCGCCGTAGTCGCCCAAATCTGGATCGGACCACTGGGCGAAATACATGTCCTCGATCACGGCATCGTCCGCGGCCTCTGCGGTGCCCTTGTAGATGACCTTGAACTTTTTGAAGATCACGTCTCCCAAGGCGTCGGTGCGCGCATAGCCCCAGAGCGTGACTTGGGTCTCCAAGCCGATGGGCAGAGAGCCGTAGAGATTGGTTGTGGCCCCCTGATCCAGATCGTTGATAGCAAACCAAATCACCTGGTCTGCGTTGGCCAACCCCGGCTCGTCAATCGCGGGATCGTACTGCCCATCTCCATCGTTGTCGTAAAAGGGCGCACCCAACTCGGCCGGCCACTCCATCCAATCGCGCTCGTACTGGGCGCGCACCGCCTCCTCGTGAGCGTCACTGACCTCGCTCAAACCGATATTGAGGACCTCGGAGGCGTCTAGCCGCAAATCCGCGGTCGCCCAATCGCGGCGGATCCGGTAGAGTCGGGCCGTATCGCGGTCCTGGGCTACGCCCTTGGATTCAATAATGCCAGGAACCGTGCCGATCTCGTACGTCTGGCCGCCGACGCGCAGTTCTTGGTCATTGCCGTCCTTGACCCGTCCTCCCCAGATGATGCCGTCTTGGAAGATGACTTGGGAGGTTGAGCGCGGGTAGGTCACGCCCGAATTGCCGGTGAGCGGGTCGCGGGCCGACCAGCCATCGCTCTGTATCCACATGGCCATGTTGTTGATGTTGAGCTGGGTCCGTTCGGTGGACACCTCGACATCGTCTTGGGCCAGTTTGGCGGCCGGTGCGCCCCACTCTTCGCGAGCTTGGACAGTGCCGACTAGGAGCAAGAGCGTCGCCGCTAAAAATAAGACAACAAGCTTTTTCATAATGCGTTCCTCTCTTTCCTAGAAATCGAGCTGCAGACCGAAGCGAATCTGGCGCGGCGCGTCGTAGATATCGCCGCCCTCGTTGGACCAATAGGCTTGGCGGTTGAGCAAGTTGATCGCCTCGTAGAGTTGCACGTACTGTTGCCCGCCGCTGGCCTCGACGATCTGTTGGCTCAGTTCCGGATTGGTCAAGAAACCGTCGTCCTTGTCGGAGCCGGTGCGGTTGTACACATTGAGCACGTTCTTGCGGTTGAAGAGGTTGAGAATACGGCTATAGACCTTGGCATTGAAACCAAACAGCGAGAAGCCCTTGTCGATGCGCAGGTTGGTCTCGAAGGTCCACGGCGTCGTCGAGCGGTTGATCGACTCGAGCGGCTTGCGCGAGCGCGGGTCGAAGCTGTCGAGTACGCCGGCGTTTTCTGGACCGCGCTGACCGATCGAACCGGTGACCAAGGTAAAGTTGTGCCCGCTCGTGAAGCTCATCAGCAGATTGGCCCCTAGCCCCCGAAGGATTGGGTTGGGCTCGTTGTCGGGGTAGCGGTAGTCTAGGAAGATCGAGCCTCGGTGCGTCTCGTTAAAGTCGAGCGGCGAGATGACCGTCGGCAGGTTGGTCTCGTTCTCAACCCCGGAAATGGCCGAGCCAGTATATGAACCCGTGCCGCGTGCATCGGACAGGGTGTAGTTCAGTTCAGTGCGTAGGTTATTGACGCGCCTGAGCTTGAACTGGAACTCAATGCCCTTGGTCGTGGCGAAGTCGCCGTTCTGCAGATAGACGTACGCGCCGGCTTCTTCCGCGCCGGCCGAGAGCTGCTGCTTGCGCAGCTGTATCTGCCCTTTGATATCGCGGTAGAAGCCCGTGACGTCAAAGGAGGCAGACTCGGAGAACTGACGCTCAAAACCGATTTCGTACTGGGTAGTCCGCATCGGCTCGATGTCGTAGGCGGTCGGATAGCGGATGTAGTTCTGGCCGCCCAGCTCTAGGGCAAGGCGCGCGCCGCCGGCATACATGGAGCGCATCGCCGGCATTTGCGAGAAACGCCCGTATTGCACGTGAAAAACCGTCAAGTCCGACACCGGGAACGACATCCCCAAACGCGGGCTAATATCAGTGTACGTGGGAGTCTTTTCCAT
>VXZF01000009.1:0-2659 GCA_009845645.1 Gemmatimonadota bacterium
CGGATATTGTCGATCTTGCAAAACACTGGAAGAATCGCAACGTCAGGCTTTGAGTCAGACGATTCCCCACTGCACTCGTCCCAACTCGCGCGACCGTTCCCGATTATATGATGGATCGATGTCGAATTCGCGATCCAGCCACAGCACCTCCCGCTGCTCGGGGCTCAGAGAATTGAGCAACTCAGGCATCAGGTAGTCCCCCCACGTAAAGCGATGGTTGTCGATCGCGTGGGGATGGAACAGCCAGTGGCTCAGATAACGGCAGCCACTGGTGCGGTTGAGCCACGTTGAGTGAAACAGCTTGGCATGGCGGACGATTAGCTGATGAGGTTCGACTTCTAGGGAAATCTCGTCGTCGAGAGCGACGTCTTCCCAGCCGTCATCGGCCTGCGAACCGGGAATTCCCCGTTTCTCCCTGAGGTGGGCGGCCGTTTCTTGGAGAGAGGTGGGCGGCCCGGTGTGACTGCCTGGGACGATGCGCAGACACCCGTTTGCGCGCGACGCCCCGGAAAAGTAGTGCATGAACTCCGCCCAGCCCGGACCTCCGTCGATGTGCCAGCCGACCGACCGGTCCGGGGCCTGCTCATTGATGCCGCCGTTGCGCAGATAGATATCGCGGTCCTCGTTCAGTTGGCGGGCGAGTTCGATGATCTCGGGGTGCAGGATGATCTGCATGAACGGCAGGGAGTGATCGAGGGCACACCAGTACGAGTCTTCCACCTGCGGCCGTAGGTAAAAGTGATTCCTCTTGCTGCCGTCTGCTGGCCCTTCCAATGGATCTTGGGCTGCCTTTTCGACCGCGGCCATGCACGCCTCGGTGAGACTTTCGGGGAACGGACAGTCGAAGATGACGTAGCCGTACGTGCGGTACTGCTCTAGTTGTTCCTCGCTGAATTTCATGCTGTTTTCCCCGCGCGGTGTGGCGTCAATCCCTATTGCAACCTGCGGTCAGGCGGAATCTGCAAGGAGTGAGTCTCGATATCCCAGTCGCCGTCGAAGATGGTCACAGCGTCCTCGGCGGCTGCCCCCGCGTCGGAGGCGAGATCGATGAGCTTGACGGCCGAATCCTCGGGTGGCGACAGGCCGGGGCGCGATTCTCGCTCAGCTTGGTCGGCGGAGCGGCCTGCTTTCTCGGCCATCTCGCGGATTGCGCCCAGCTTCATGTTCGTCGCCATCTCGCCCGGAGATACGGCGTGGATGCGGATGTTCAGGGGACGAAGCTGTTCGCGGGCCACTAAGACTAGCCCGCGGACGCCCCCTTTGCTCGATCCGTACGGCAGGGAGGCACTGCCGCCCAACACACCGGCACCGGATATGACGAGCAGAACCACGCCTCCACCCGCCTTCTGCAGCAGGGGAACGGCGTACTTCAACAGTAGGAAGCTACCGGTGAGGTTGACGTCGATGACTCGCCGCCAGGATTCTTCGGAATACTCGTCGATGCGCGTCCCCGCATCGATGAGGATGGCTGCTGGATTGATCAGGATGTCGAGGTGGCCGAAGTGCTCGCCAACGGTGTCCATCAAGCGGCGCACGTCTGCGGACTGGCTCAAATCGGTGTGCGCGAAGTGAGCTGTGCCGCCTTCGTCGGAGATTAGTTGGGCCGTAGCTTCGCCGCCAGCCTCATCGATGTCGGCGAGGACGAGCTGCGCCCCCTCTCGGGCCGCGCCGATGGCAGTGGCGCGGCCGAGGCCAGTCGCGGCACCAGTGACGACCGCTACCTTGTTTGCGAGTTTCACGTGCCTACTCCCGCGTCATCTGACATGGTGGGGATCTGGCGGCGGATCGGCCTACTGAGCAGGCCGCATAAAGTGGGCGAAGAAGTCGTTACCCTTGTCATCGACGACGATAAAGGCTGGGAAATCCTCGACCTCGATTTGCCAAATGGCCTCCATGCCCAACTCTGGGTATTCCAAGACCTCGACCTTGCGGATGCAGTCTTGGGCCAGCCTCGCCGCCGGCCCACCGATGGAGCCGAGGTAGAAGCCGCCGTGTTTTTCGCAGGCTTGGGTGACTTGGCGCGAGCGGTTGCCCTTGGCCAGCATGACCATGCTGCCGCCAGCCGCTTGGAACTCATCGACGTACCCATCCATGCGTCCGGCCGTCGTCGGCCCGAACGATCCCGACACGTAGCCTTCGGGCGTCTTGGCCGGACCGGCGTAGTACACGCACTGGTCCTTGAAATACTGGGGCAGACTCTCGCCGGCATCGAGCCGCTCCTTGAGCTTGGCGTGGGCAATGTCGCGGGCCACGATCATGGGGCCGGTCAGCGCGAGCCGGGTGCTGACCGGATGTTGGCTGAGGGTGGCGCGGATTTCGTCCATCGGCCGGTTGAGGTCGATCTCGACGACTGCGCCGCCGAGCTGTTCGTCGCTGATTTCGGGCAGGTATTTGACCGGCTCGGTTTCCAAGGCTTCGAGGAAGAGGCCCTCGGCGGTGATCTTGGCGAGGATTTGGCGGTCGGCAGAGCAGGAGACCGCTAGCCCGACCGGGCAGGAAGCTCCGTGCCGCGGCATCCGCACCACCCGCACGTCGTGGCAGAAGTACTTGCCGCCAAACTGCGCCCCAATGCCAATTTCCTGACTCAGCTTGAGTACCTCGGCCTCCATCTCCAAGTCGCGGAAGGCTTGGCCGTACTCATTGCCTTGGGTCGGCAGGC
>VXZF01000009.1:2759-8907 GCA_009845645.1 Gemmatimonadota bacterium
TCCATCTCCAAGTCGCGGAAGGCTTGGCCGTACTCATTGCCTTGGGTCGGCAGGCTGTCGAGATAGCGGGTGCTGGCGAGCTTGGCCAGCTTGAGGGTGTGCTCGGCCGAGGTGCCGCCGATGACCAAGGCGAGGTGATAGGGCGGGCAGGCGGCCGTGCCGATCATGCGCAGCTTGTCGTCGACAAAGGCGCGTAGCCGCTCTGGGGTCAGTAGTGCCCGAGTCTCTTGGAAGAGGAAGCTCTTGTTGGCCGAGCCGCCGCCTTTGGCCATGAACATGAATTTGTAGGCCGCGCCCTGCTCGGCGAAAATCTCGATTTGGGCCGGGAGGTTGGTGCGGGTGTTTTGCTCCTCGAACATGCTCAGGGGGGCCAGTTGGCTGTAGCGGAGGTTGGTCTCCTGATAGGCTTTGGCAATGCCGGCCGAGAGCGCGGCTTCGTCGTCGCCTTCGGTCCACACCTGATGCCCTTTTTTGCCCATGACGATGGCAGTGCCCGTATCTTGGCACATCGGGAGGACCCAGCCAGCGGCGATGTTGGCGTTTTTGAGCATGTCGAGCGCGACGAAGCGGTCGTTGTCCGAGGCTTCTGGATCGTCGAGGATGCGGCGTAGTTGGGCTAGATGGCCGGGGCGCAACAAGTGAGCCGAGTCGCGGATGGCTTGGTCGGCGAGCAGAGTCAGGCCCTCGGACGCGACCTTGAGGATCGGGCGACCTTCAAATTCGCTAGTGGAGACGTAATCCGTGGTCAGTAGGCGATGGGGAGTTGGGTCCTCGCCGAGGGGCAGGAGTTCGTGGTGGGTGTAGCCGTTCATTGGAATCCTTAGTTAGGGGCAATAGTGTGGTGTTTGACCTGTCCCCAACTTTTGCTTTCGACGGCTGTTGGTAGCGACGAGGGTAGGTCAAAGTAACTTAGCGGCGAGCGATAGAGCGCGCCGTCGCGTTCGACAGTGGCGGAGATAGCCCAGTCGGTTAGTTCGGTTAGTACTAAAGCGAGGGGGGAGACAATGACCGTGCCCTTCTCGGCGTCTGCTATCGCGTCGGCTTTTACGCTCGCCCAAGGAACAAATTCGCTAGCCGGCTCTTCCAGTGTTACCAAATTGCCATTCTCGTCTATGCCACGCGTGACCTCGACTTCTCGCCAAATCCGGTAGGATACGACGTCTGGCACGAGGCTGAATTCGAATTGCAAGTCAGTCACCTCACCCTCGTCGTTCAGATAGAATCGCACGCCGAGGATTTCGGGTGAAATAATCGCGGCGTCTTCTGTCTCGACGGGGCCTTCCCAAGGTGTGGTGAGCGGGGTGACAGTTTTGACCTCGCTGTCGGTCCAAGCTGCAGAAGCGGCGAGGACAGAGAGTATAATAGGGGCGAGTGCGAACATGGCGAGCCTCCTTGAGGTAAAACCTCCGTTGGGATGCGATTAGCATAGAATATATTACAAAAGCGCACTTGGGGCAGCAGTTGTTGTCTGCGGTTTCTAGGTCGTCGAGGATCGGCGTGGTTGGACTAGATGGCCGGACGCAAAAAAGAGCAATCGGGTACACATACTAAAAAGAAAAATTGACATGCGAGTAGGGATTTTACATTTAGTTAGACAATTATTGGCCAGTTGTTTAGGACTTTCACCGCCCGCCGCGAGTAGACTTTATCACCTATGAAAAGACCCCTGCTGCTCACATCGGGTTTTTGCACAGCCGCGCTATTGCTCGCGGGGTGCGGCAAAGACGATCCGGTACTTGCTCGGGTCGGCGATGTGGATATCCGAGCTAGTGCATATCAGCGTTTTGTCGAGCGCCTACCCGCCAGTTTGCAGAGCGAGCAGGAGGGACGGGCGGGCGATTTGGAGCACCTGCAATCAATGGTTGATCGGGAATTGCTCTTCCGCGAAGCCCGGGCTAAGGGGATAGATTCGGACGCGGCTGTAAAAGGGCAGGTCGAACGGTTAGCTAGGAATCGCTTGGTCAATACCTATCAGTTGCGGATAGTAGCACCGAGGGTAAAAGTGGAAGCGGCACAGGTAGAACGTGCTTTTCTCGACCGGGGTTTTGACCGGGAGCGGCTGCTCAGTCGCATTGTAGTGGAAAGCCCAGAGGAGCGCGACCAAGTGCTGAGTGAATTGCGGGAAGGCAGGGCCTTTGCCGAACTGGCGCAGCGTTTCGCCGACAACGATCCAGCGGCCGGGGAAGACGGGGTAGTAGGGTGGATTGGGCTGCCCCATTTGGACTGGTACAAAGTGCCGAGAGCGGCTTTTTTTTCACTGCCAAAGGGACAGGTGGCCCGACCGGTACGCCTGCCGAGAGCGTGGCAGATCTACCGTTTTGCAGAAGACCGAAAATCCGAGTTGACTGACTACTCGGAAGGTATCCATCGCCTGTTGGAAAGCGAGGCTTGGCAAGCGGAACTAGAGCGCGAATTTGAACTCCTGAGCCAAAGTTATGGGCTGCGCCTGCACGCCGAAGGTCTGGAACGACTGCGGCAGGGACCGATGCGGGACCTCGTCCTAGCACCGGACGAAGCGACCCAGACTTTATACAGTTTTTCGGAGGGGGAAATTGGGCTCAGGGAGTGTTTGATTGATCTCAGAGAAGCGGGGATAGGTGGAGAATTGTCCGGCGGCCAGCAAGGAGTCGATCTCTTAGAGGACTTGGTTGTGCGGCCTAGGCTTTTTGCCGCAGCCGCCCGGGATAAGGGTTGGGAGCGGGAGCCGGAGTTTGCAGAGTGGCTGACGCGCAAGCGGGAATGGTTGGTTCTGCGGACCTTGGTGCAGGCTCAGACGGCTTTGCAGGGGCCGATCTCAGAAGCCGAGAGTCGGGCTTATTACCAAGCCAACGCAAATAAATTCCGCAGCCCAGAGGAGGTGGAAATTCGCGAGGTCCTAATGGCGACGGAAGCGCAAGCTCAAGCCTTGCGGGAGGAGATCGAACAGGGCGTCGAGATGTCCGCACTGCTGAACAGACCGGGCGTCGGTTCGCATGCGCGACCGGGTAAAAAGGGAAAAATGACCTTGCGCCGCCTCTTTCGATCCCGCTATCCACAACTAGTTGACGCTGCGTTTGCTGCTGAGGAAGGCGAGCTAGTGGGGCCGGTGGAGACGCACGATGGCTTTGCAGTCTTTCGGGTTCTGGAACGAAAAGGTGGGGATATTATGCCCTTTGAACGGGTGCGAAAAAGGGCGGAGGCCCTGCTGAGGCAGCGCCGCGAGCAAGAGGGTATTGTCGAACTGATTGGAGCCCTGCGGGCCAAAGGCGAAACTCAGGTAGTGTTTTTTACCGACCGCCTGCAATGAGCGGCAATGGAAGGAAAATCCGTTATGAAAGAGAGCCGCAAATTCAACAAGGGGATTACGTACGCAGTAGTCTGGCTGGCCGGAACTTGCGCTCCTAGTTCGGTCAATGCCCAGCAAGGATACGATATTGTCGGCGACCAAGTCGTCGTCGAAGGTGAGCAGCACTGGGTCAACTGGAAGCGGCCCGGCCACTTGACCGCCATAGATGCTTCCGGGGCCGTGCGGCCCCGCGAACTGCGCCAAGTATATAACGTCTTGGACGATAGGAGCTTTGAGCGCCCGGTAGAGATCGACAAAAAAGCGCCGCGGATTGCAACCGTCGATAGCACCCTGCGCTTAGATGTGCTGGGCAACCCCCTGCAAGACGTCAGCAAAAATTTCATCTACGACTACATAGTGCGGCCGGGCGTTAGCCGGGTGGGCTCCAACCCGCACTTGGCTCCCAACATTCTCGACGACGATCCGACCACATTCTGGGAACCGAATCCAGACGATCCAATCGGCGACTGGTGGATCGAGGTGCACCTCGGGAGAGTGGTGCCGCTGGAGCGGCTCAGGCTGCAATTCGTCGACGAGCAACTGGGCGATCCCTTCCTCAAGTTCCTGCTGTTCTTCGAGAAAAAACAGTTGCCCTTGGTGCGGGACGACAGCAAGCTCAGATTTTCGATTTTCGCGCCTTTTGACGGGGTCAACAAAGACCAGCGGATCTTCGCGTTCGACAGCGAGCGCACCAGTGGCTTGTTGCCCGCCGATGTGTCCGGCCTTATGGCGAAGCGGCTGCCCATGGGCAATGCCGATCCCAACTGGACGGGCCGGCTGGTAGAGGTCATCCGCATCACCATAACGGACACCCGCGGGGCCCGGAGCGAGCAAATAACCCAAGAGGCGTGGGAAGCGCTGCCCGAGGGGGAGCGCGGCGATGTGGTGTACTTTGTGCGCGATGTGGCCGGACGGGAGGAACCCGTGGACGAGGCCACCTACGAGGTCCTGGGGCCGGATCGACAAGGGCGGAGGGTCTATTACCGGCGGGAACTGCCGCGCTTGGC
The DNA here is from genome assembly GCA_009845645.1 of Gemmatimonadota bacterium. Classification (GTDB taxonomy): domain Bacteria; phylum Latescibacterota; class UBA2968; order UBA8231; family UBA8231. Next base: position 7,092 of record VXZF01000009.1, read on the forward strand.
CGAAGTGGACGCTTGGGGCTGGGGAGATAATATCGCGTTGGGCATGCTCGAAACGGGTGGTGGGATCGAGCACACCATCGCCGCTTCGGGCGGCACGGGCAAGGCCTTTGACGGGCAAGTGGCATCCTTCTACCGCCACACCTATTTCCTCGAGGAGGTTCCCGACGACAACATCCTGATCGCCGATGTAGGGGGCACTGTGTGGATGGACCAAATGCGGATCCTCTCCGAAGGCTACGTCCATGCCCCGACAGTACGGGGCTATACCATGCGGGGCTCGTCGGGAGTTCGAGACGCCCAAGGCCGGCTCAAATGGCAACTCATTAGTCCGAAACAGCGCGACAAAAACATCGATGAAGGGTATTACTCGTTGCTCAACGACGTGCAGAGTCCACCTATAAAGCTGCGATTTTTTGAATTTATCACCCTCAAGAACCAGCCGCCCGGCAACACGGGTACGCAGGGTTTCTACAACCCCGGTATTGGGGAGTTCATGATTTTCTCCAAAGGGTCTCCGGCCGAGGTCGTTCTCGAGTCCGATGCGATCGAGTTGCCCGGATTGGTGGTGCTGGGGTCCGTGCGCTGGGAGGCCGAGTTGCCGTTCGGCACTGATGTGGAGATCCGCACGCGCACAGGAGACCAACTGCTGCAGCACATCCGCTACTTCGATAGTGGCGGCGGCGAGGTCACAGCGGACAAGCACAAGAAACTGCCGGGCTTTCGCAAAGGACCCGTTGATACCTCGTTCGTAATCGGGCCGGATTGGACTCCTTGGAGCCAGCGCTATTTGCATCCGGGTGCCCGGGTGACGTCTCCGAGTCTGCGCAAATTCATGCAGCTCCAAGCAAAACTAGTCAGCAATGACCGCAACGTCGCTCCCCTGCTCCGCAGGATTGAAGTCGATATGCACCGTCCAGTTCTGCAAAATCTGCTGGCCGAAGTCTGGCCCGAGGAGACGAGCGTGGGTCAAGTAGATACCTTTGAGGTCTATCTCCAGCCGACTTTGCTGGAAGAACCTCGCTCGGAGCGGAGTCCTGGTTACGATGAGGTGCTGCTGAGTTCGGAGCCGACCCTCGATATGCGTTTGCTGGATGTGGCTCTGGGAACGGAAGAGGAATTCGCCCGCGGGCAGCCGCTGCAGCTCTTCGCGGTAGAGCGAGCAGAGGACGCGGCCAGTGCCGATGGTGCAGCACTGCAGATCCTGCGCAGTCAGGGAGATTCGCTACAGGTGCGTTTTTCCCAAGTGAAGCGCGGCGAGTCCGCAGACGTCCTGCCGCACCGCTACTATCGGCTGCTAGTCGAGGGGGACGAGGTGCCAACGCGGTCAGACGACCGATTGCTCGATTTGCTTTCCTACGAGCGGCTCGACGAAGAGCTACAGGGAGCGATCCGCTATTTCCGCACAACGGACCGCGACGGTGCGCAGTTGGAGGAAGTAGATGCAGCGACCTATGAAGCCTTAGAAGAGGGCGAGCGGGGTCCGGTGCGCTATTTTCGCAAGGTAACTGGAGTGGGCAACCAGTCGCTTTTCGACTCGCTGGGCGATACGCTGAGCGCGGCCCAGTACAACCGACTTGGGGCGGCAAAGGGATGGGTTTTAGGCCGCGGCCGCTTGGTGCGCCTGCGCTTCGCCGCGGCGGTCTTTTTGCACGGAACCAAACTCAGGACCGCGATGCGCAACAGCGCCATTGAGGGGCCTTGGCAGGAGAGCGATCCCGGCGATGTCACCCAGATCCGGCCCGGCCACGGCTTGGTGATTGGGGCGCTTGGTGCTGGCGACGTAGTAGAAGATTTGCAGGTCAGCCCCAACCCATTC
>VXZF01000088.1 GCA_009845645.1 Gemmatimonadota bacterium
GTTCACTTGGCTTCTGTGTATCAAAATCGTAGAGAAGCAATATCGGACGATGAAATAATGATGGATTCGATTCGTAAATATTTCTGAAGTGATTTAATCCATCATCTCCTCCATAATGAGTTCCTTTTTTATCTTCTATACCCACAAATTCAATATCGAAAGAGTTCAGAAATTCTGAATATCCCAATTGTGCTAAAGCAGTTCGAATATAACAAGAATCTAATGGGCCTTCTGTCAGAACCAGAGGTTTATTCCCCTCTGCAAAACGTTTTTCTATCTCTTCCTCAAAGTACTGTGTCGCTTGATAATATTCAAATGCTTTTCCGAATTCAGAAAACTGCTCACTATTAATTCTTCTTCCAGTCGGCATTTCGAGAATGGCGAGCCCGTCTGGATCAAATTTATTTTCCATGCCAAGAAGAAACAATGGAGAGTGTGAGGATACGACGAACTGGACTTTTGGGAATAGTTGTATGAGTTCCGGAAGGACGTCGTGTTGGAGAGTCGGATGCAAATGAGAGTCAATTTCATCTATGACGACAAGACCTGTAATATCAGAAAGGCGAATGCTCCTATTTAGGTTGCCCTGTTCACCATACCGAATGATTGTGGTGAACAGATGGAGCAGCTGGGATTGTCCTTCCGATAACGATTGGAGGGCAGGGATTATCTTTCCATTGCCCAACTCTATGGATAGTCTAGAGGGTCTAGTTCCACGCAAATTCACACGTAACTGCGCGGTTGCATCTTGAAGTATCGCCTGCAATATCCTTTCAATATTCTGTCGGGCTTGTCGAAGCAAGAAATGATTTCTAATGTCTACAATCTCTGATTCACTCCCGTTTATATGGATCACTGTGCGTCCCTCTATCGTCTGAATGCGAGAGGATGGACCTAGATCAATTAAAGAATCAAGAAACATATCCAATATCCAAGGGATGTTCTTCTCGGCGCTAGTTTCTACCCAGAGAGGCTTGTCAAGTTGTCTTGTAAATCGGGGTGATAGAGGATTCAGTTCTACTTTCAAACTCCTTGGATTTAGCCAATCAGGTTCTTCGCGTCGTCTCATGGGGAAAAAGGCGTGAACACACACTCTCATTTCAGTCTCAACGACCTTTTTGTCAGCCGACACATCTTTCTCATTTTTGTCTTTTTCCCAGTTCCATACTTGGGAAAATGCATGCTTCAAATCATGAGGATACGTCTTCCGATCAAGATTTCCGACTTTCTCACGATAGTACAGGTCACTCTCATGAGCTCTAAAATGAAGGAGGCTTAGGCTAAACGGTAATCCACTTCTTATTGCCATTGGATGCATGATTCGAAAATATGGTCGATCTAAACTATCCCTAGGCGCAATGTCATCAAAAGCTTCCTTTGCGAACTCCGTAAGCGAGTCAACGATATAGGATAAAAAAACGCTTTTGCCTGATCCATTAGGACCGACAACCACAACAGGTAGAGGATTTCCGTTATCAGCGAATGGCGGCTTGACATGGCATTTTGAAATGGGACCGGTGTTTTCTAGATAGAGTTCGGTGAGATACATACAGTGCCTTTCACAAAATCAGTGGTTTGGGATACAATATCAATCCCGCTTAGTATCATTTCCAAGCGTAGAACTTACACCTCAGTACACTCCCACCACCACAGATTCCTGCAATTCCGTCAGTAGCCGCAAATCTCTAACCCCGTCCCAAGGATACGCCTCAATAGGCTCGGCACGCTCAGCCTCGTCACGTTCGAGGAAGCGGGGCATGAAAAATTCCTTGGTCAGGGTGGTGAGCATGACTTGGCCGGTCTCGCCGTAGCCGACCTTGCGCGAGGGATCTTTGGGATCAACCAGTTCGATGACGGCGCGTGGCTGCGGCGGGTAGTAGGTGATGGCGTATTCGTCGGCCGGGTCAAAGGGCTTGGGGCAGGCCAGACCCATCAGGGTGTTACCATAGGTAGGCACAAAGGCGAGGTCGGGCACCAATTCCTCGCGGGCGAAGCGGTGGAACTGGGCGTTCATTTCCGTGCCGCCGCAGAAGATGCCCTTAATGCCGAGTTTGGGTAGGGACACTTTTTCGCAGAGGGCTTCGAGAAGGCGGGGCGTGGTGAAGACGCACTGCACGTTGTCGTGAGCCTTGAGGATCTTGAGCGCCTGCTCGACGACGTGGGCTTTGTAGTCTTCGAGTTCGCGCATCTTGCCGGCGCGGATGAGTTCGTTGACCCAGCGCGGGTCGAGATCCACCATAAAGCACAAGCCGCCGCGTAGCTGGGCGAGATACTCGATGGCGAGGCGCAGGCGACGCGGCCCCGAAGGCCCCAGCATCAGCCAGTCGGCCCCCTTGGGGAAGTCCTCCTCGGATAGGCTCTCGCTGTAGAGCGCGTAGTCGGTGTGGAAATCGCGGATGTTGATGCGGTATTTGGGCAAGCCGGTCGAGCCGCCAGTCTCGAAGACGTAGATCGGCTCGTCGGCGTAGGCTTTGGGCACCCACTGGCGCACCGGGCCGCCGCGCAGCCACTCGTCCTCAAAGTGGCCGAGCAGGGCCAAGTCGTCGTAGGAGCGGATTTGCTCGCGCGGGTCGAAGTCGAGTTGTTGCGCGTAGGAGAGCCAAAACGGGCAGCCGGTCTCGGGGCTGAAGTGCCACTCGACGATGGCGCGGACGTGAGCGTCGAGGTCGTCGCGGGCAGCGGCGATTTTGTCTGGTGAGACGCTCATTGACTTTCTTCCGCGATGGCGAAGAGGGTGTTGCGCGAGGCGATGTACAGGACGCCGTCGCGGGCGACTGGAGTGGTGTACACGGCGCTGCCCAGATTGGTTTCGTGGAGTAATTCGAACGTTTTGCTGGCCTTGATCACATCGACGTCGCCGTCCTCGTCGCCGATATAGACCTTGCCGTCGGCGACAAAGGGCGAGCCCCAGATCGCGGCGAAGGTGTCGTGGGTCCAATGGTGGGTGCCGGTCTTGGCGTCGAGGCAATAGACGAAGCCGCTTAGGTCGGCGGCGTAGAGCAGGCCGTCGGCAATGGCGACGGTGGAGATGGTGCGGTTGTAGTTTTTGTCGCCAAAGTGCCAGATTGCGCCCGTCTCGGTGATGTCGCCGGTGCCGCTGGCGTCAATGGCCCACAGGTGGCCCTCGCCTTCGCCGTGCTCGGGGTCTTGGCCGACGCCGATATAGACCACGCCGTCGTGGAAGACGGGCGTGGAGACGAGATTGTTGCGGGTGCCGCGGCCGCCCAATTCCCACACCGAATCTTTGGGGTTGCAGTCGAATTTCCAGATGAGTTCGCCGGTGTCGGGTGCGAGGGCATAGACCCAGCCGTCGCCGCCGGGGAAGATTACCTGCTTGCGGCCACCTGCTTCGCCGTAGGCGGGGTTGGCCCACTGGCCGTGCAGAATCTGGTCGCCGGGCAGGTCGCTGTCCCAGATGAGTTCGCCGGTCTGCAGGTCGAGGGCGATGAAGCTGGGGGCAAAGGGGGCCGGGATGTGGATATGGCCCTCGTCCACGCCGTTGCTGGTTAGGGCGAAGAGGCGACCGTCCACACCTATGGGCGAGCTGGTGGCGAGGTTGTGGGGGAAGACGTCCAGCTCGGCGATCATATCGAATTTCCAGATGAGATCCGCGTTGGTCGGCGCGGTCGCGGTCTCGTCGGCAATGGGGCCGTCGTTCTCGCCGTCGCGGAAGCCCTCGGTGTCGAGGCATACGACTTCGGCGCGGTTGGAGACGTAGTAGAGGCGGTCGCCTTCGACATAAGGGGTGGAACAGACGCCCTGCTGCGGCCAGTCGTTGACGCGGCCGGCCGGCAGCTTGGGATGGGCGATTTGCCAGAGGAAGGTGCCGTCCTCTAGGGAGAAGGCCATCACCACGCCGCGATCGCCTTTGTGGTTGGGATCGCGCTCGGCTTGGTTGTTGGTGCCGACGAAAATTTTGTCGCCGGCGATCAGGGGCCCGGCATAGGTCTGCGAGCCGAGTGTGGCGCGCCATTTGACGTTTGTGCCGGTCTCGGTGTCCCAAGTGGTGGGCAGGTTTTTCTCGTCTGAGACTTGGTTGCGCCCCGGCGAGCCGCCCCACATGGCGGTTTGGGCATTGGCGGAAGCGGTTAGGGCGAGGATGAGACTGCAAATAGCGATAGTCATTACCAAACTTTCAGGTTGTCGTAGTAGATTTCAGCGGGAGAATAGCCGTAGAGTCCGGGACTGCCGCTGCGATTGGGCAGGGGATCGACCGCTTGGATGCTCCACGTGGCTGGCTCCGGCTCATTGCGGGGCCAGACTTTGCCGCGTATATGGGCTGTATCGCCCTCGATTTCCACCTGCATCTTCATGGTGTACCAAACGCCAGTTTCCCAAGCGAAGGGCACGGTTTGGGCCATCCGTAGTTCGGCGGCCCAAGTGCGGATCTGCAACTGTTGATGGTAGCCCATCATGTCGAGGGTGTAGCGATGGGAAATTAGGCCCATGTCGGGGACGGCGCGGCGCTTCTTGGTGCCGAGCAGGTCGGCTTGGATGGTGTAGCCGGTCATGGCGGGTGCGCCGATGTAAGTGTTGGCGCGGTGCAGGCCGCGGGCGGCGGGTGGCTTGACCAACACCTTGTTGCCTTCCATTTCGCGCACCTTGAATTTGGTGCCTGTACCGATCCAAGCTGGTGAGGCGTCGGCGGCGAAACCCTCGAAGTCTTCGCTGTAGGTTGGCGGTGGGAGTACGGCGATGCGCGCCTCGGTGGTCAATTTGCCGACACTGGCGACGATTTTGCCGCCGCTGGGTGCGTCCGCGAGGGCAAGTGTATTGCCGTCGAGTTGGCCGACTGGACCGGAGAGTGTCCATGCGGTTTCGACCGGGCCGATGAGGCGACCGTGTCCGTCGAAGGCTCGGGCGTGGAACGATACGCTGGCTCCGGACTGGGCGACGACTTCGGCGGGGATGATTTGCAGGTACGCCGGTGTTGCGTCTGCGGGAGCTTGCTCGCGTGGGTAGTCGGCTGCGGTTGTTGAGACTTTGAACTGCGTCTCTGGGTTGCCGAGACAGTAAACGCCAGCTTCGGTGGAAAGGTAGATGCGGCCGTATGCTACGGCTGGCGAGCCGAATAGTTCGGCTGGGCGTCCGTCGGGCATGGTAATCTCGGCGAGGTCGAGGGTCTCGGCAGTGTTGCTGCCGGGAGCGACGATGGCGAAGCGGCCGTTGACCTCGGGCGCGTAGAGTCGGTTATCGGCCAGCACGGGCGATCCCTTGCCGACGGTGCCGATGTTGTGCACCCAGTGGACTTGGCCCGTCTCGGCGTCGAGCGCGTGGATGTTGGCCGAGTTGTCGGTGATGTACAAGCGGCCATCGTGAACGACCGGGCTGGTGTAACCAGCGAAGACGCCGTCGTAGCGCCAGACTTCGTTGCCGGTGGCGTCGATGCACACGACGCGGCCGAGGGCGGTGTTGTCGAGGTTTTCCTCGCTGTGGGCTGCGTACACCTTGTCGCCAGCGACGACGACTGAAGAGTTGATGCCGCGCCGACTGAGCTTGAAGCCCCACACGGTCTCACCGGTGCGGATTTTCATGGCATAGATGGAGCCGTCGGCGTTGCCACCGATGAGCAGGCGGACGCCGTTGATAGTGGCGACGACGGGTACGGAGTACGTGGTGTCGAGCGGCCGACCTCCCGGGGTGGCGATCCAGACGAGTTCGCCGCTGCGCTTGTCAAAGGCGAAGTAGCGGTGGCGGCCCGGCGTATGGCTGCCCCAATTGGAACTGAGATAGCTGATGATGACGAGGTCTTCATCGACGACGGGCGTGTGGACGCGGCCGCCGTAGCCGGAGATGCGCCCGAATTCCTCGGTTAGCGAGCGCGACCATACTACCTTGCCGTCGCGGTCAAAGCAAAGGAACAGTCCACTGACGGTATGGGCATAGACGTAGCCGGTTTCTGGATCGCCGGCGAGGCTGGCCCAGCCGACGCGGTTGAAGGGGATGGTGGTGTGGAAGATGTTGTAGGCGTGTTCCCAGAGCAGGGTGCCGTCTTGGGCGTCAAAGGCGGCGACAACCCCCTCATGCTCGATGCCCTCGCCGCGGCGACCGATGACGAATACTCGTCCGTCGAGGACGATGGGGGTCGAGCGGCCGGTGAATTCAGCGTGCCAGATGGGCGACCAGGATGCGACGAGGCCGGTTTCCTCGGAGACGCCGTTTTGCGTCGGGCCGCGCCAGGAGGGCCAGTCGGCTGGGTAGGCGCTGGAAGCGGCGAGCAGGAGGCCGAGAAGGGCGCAGGGAAGTTGCAGGCGGAGGTTGGGCACGGCTAGTCCTTGGTAGAGCGGGAGTGTAGGTTAAACGTCTTAGGTACATAATGAGCGCCGCCGATTCTTGTCAACCGACGGAGAAGTGTGCAAGTTGTCCGAGTCCATTCACAAGCGGGAGGAGCTATGAGCAATCAGAAAGATTACACCGTCCGCGCGACCCACTGTAGTCATCAAGCGTCGCTCGATGAGATCTACGACAGGCTGGTGGAAATCACCGCGCCGTTGAGCCGGTCGTGGGCCAGGATCGAGAAGGCGCGGCGGATCGGTATCAAGATCAACATGCAGATGCGCACCAATAATATCCGCCGGATCGGTGGGCGACGGCAGGAATTGGTGGACGACGACGTGATGCGAGCCACGCTACGGCTTTTGCGGGAGCGTAGCGACGCGGAGATTTTCGCGCTCGATACCAGTGCTGCGCCACCGGGCGAGCGTCCGGGTGATGATTTCAACGCTAAGCCGATCTTGGAGGAATTCGGCGTCGAATACGTCGAGGCTGGCGACCCGCCCTTTGCGCGCTACAAGGTGCCCGGCGGCGGGATCATGTTTTCCGAGTACCAGCTTTCCGCGGCCTTGGGCGAGGCCGACGCCTTCGTCTCGCTGGCTAAGATGAAAAACCACGGTTTTATGGGCATTACCCTGTGCCTGAAAAATCTCTTCGGCTTGCCGCCGATCCCGCCGCACGGCCGCTTGCGCACGTACTTCCACCACGTCATTCGCCTCTCGTATGTCCTGCCCGATTTAGGGCTGATTGCCCAGCCTTGCCTCAACATTATCGACGGGTTGACTGGTCAGGCGCGCATGGAGTGGGGCGGCGAGGGCCGGATCGCCGACTGTTTGGTCGCCGGCGACCACGTCATCGCCACTGACGCCTGCGGCTCGTACCTGATGGGCACTGATCCCCGGCTCGATTGGCCGACGCCACCTTTCCGCCGCGACCGCAGCCCGGTGGCGGTGGCTGCCGAGCACGGCTTTGGGACGGTGGATTTAGACGAGATCGACTTTGCCATGGAGGGTCTGACGCCGCCGGTATCTGAATTTGACTCGGCGAAAGCCGATCCACCGGAGCAGATCGCGCGGCTGCGGCAGACCGCCAGCGAGCAGGCGCTTTTTTACCGCGACAACCAAGAGCGTATTTCGGACGCCCACGCTGACAAGTACGTCTTTTTGCAGGACGGAGAGGTGATTTGGAGTGGACTCAAGCCCGAGGAAGCCGGGGCCGTGCAGCACGTCGCCGCAGGCAAGAAGGATCAGGCAGTCTGGCTCAAGCTAGCCGATCCAGCAGAGCGCGAGGGCGAGCGGATGGAGGTGTACGAGAAGATTTTGGCGGCTTAGAGGGGGGGGTCGTCCTTCATACGCCGTTTAATGACCACCCGAATAGGAGCCACTATCTATGACCGAAGTAGAGCGATATTTGTTTGACCTACAGGGTTATATGATCGTCGAAGACGTGTTGGATGCGCAAGCGGTCGCCGGGTTGAATCGGCTGATTGACGCTCAAGAGATGGACGCGGATATCGAGCAGGCACAAGGGCGGCTGCACACCGGCGGGTTTTTGACGTGGGGCCAGCCCTTTGTCGATTTGCTGGATCACGAGCGCATTATGCCACTGCTCAAAGTGATCTTAGGCGATGGCTTCCGGCTCGATCACTGCTATGCGATCTATTTGGAGGAGGGTGCCGAGCGGCTCGGATTGCATGGCGGCAACACGCCCTACGATCCGCCGGAATACTATCACTTCCGCAATGGACAGATGTACAATGGGCTGACGGTGGTCTCCTGGAACTTGGCCGACACCGGGCCGGCGCACGGCGGTTTTTGCTGCATTCCGGGCAGCCACAAGGTCAACTATCCCTGTCCGCAGGAAATCCGCGAGGCCCATGTCGAGGCTGGGTGCGTAGAGGTGCCGGAGGCGAAAGCCGGGTCGGTGGTGATTTTTACCGAGGCGCTCACACACGGCACGGCACCGTGGCAGGCCGCGCACCAGCGGCGCTCGTTGCTGTTCAAATACAGCCCAGGACAGCAGTCGTGGTCCAAAGGCCACATCAAGCCGCCGGACGGCGTGGCCTTGACCGAGCGACAGGCGCTGCTTTTTGAGCCGCCGTACTTCCATGCACGGGCCTCGCTTTTCGAAGAGGTGCAAGCATAAAGCGACTGGAGACTTGAGTATGGAAGCGCTGTTTCGCCCCTTTGTGTTCGGAGCTGATGAACGGACCATCCTCGACCGCGACGGGCACTTTGCGTCGCCGGGCGTCCTAACTGACGCGGCTTGCGCCCAATCGCGCAAGGAAGACAGCGACACGCGGTGGTGTGTAGTGTATGCGTATCGCAATCCGGGGCGGGAGTCGCGCGCGCGATGGCTTAGTCCGAGTTTTGAAAAGAAGCAGATTAAAGGTGCAGAAGGGTTGATGAGTTTGTACTAGAAAGGAAAAAAATGAAAATCACAGAGATTCGGACGTTTTTGTTGGGGCGGTTTTTGTTGGTGCGGGTCTATACCGATGGGGGAATCGTCGGCAATGGAGAGGCTGGGTTGTGGGCGCATCACGGGGTGGTGAAAGAGGCGCTGGGGGAGTTGAGTGATTACTA
>VXZF01000417.1:0-3113 GCA_009845645.1 Gemmatimonadota bacterium
ATCATGTTTTTCAATCCTTTAGGTACGTCCTAAAGGATTTTTTTGTGCATGGCCTGACCGTTGGCACACAATTTGCGTGATCTATATCGTCGTTGAGGGCGAGGCCAATGTAGAAGAAAGGAGATGATTTCAAACTGACGCAGCACTAGGTGGGGGCCTACTCCCCTGGGCCTCCCCACCCTCCGTTAGGGCTGCTGCGGCCCTACCGATGATAGTTCCTTTAACCTGATAACCCGGGAGAGGGTTGCTATGTTGTTACCACATCACGCGAAAGGCTGGATACGGGCCGCGTGCTGGATCTTGAGCTACGTCGGCCTCGTCTTGCTATACCACTTGGTGGCAGGTAGTACGTTATTTTGAAATCGCAATGCCCTAAGTATGAGCGGGCCGCGCTATGTGGGGCGGAGGCCGCTGCGGACTAGGGATTCCCAGCAGCACATGGGCGATTCTTCAAGTAGCGCCGAGACCTCGGCTTGAAGGTCTCTCGCGGTTTCGCCTTCGGGACGCAAATGGGCTAGGCGGCCCAGCGCATCCATGGCAAAGCCGACGCAGATGGCGTTCTCATCGCTGCGGATAATTTCTCGCAAGGCCCGGGCGGTCGGCTTCAGGGCCGGGCCGGCAATCGCAGTGCCGTGGGAACAGAGGATGACCATAGCCCACAGCGCATTCTCGCGCACGGCCGAGCGCACCGGCTTGAACCGCTCAAGGCCAAAATCGACGCCACCACCCTCGCAGACATCGCACTCATCGGTGGGCCGCACAAACTTTATGCTCCGCCCTTGTGCCCGGTCCATGGCCAGCCGGTTTTCCTCACGGCCCAGACTCTGCACTAGCGCTTCGAGGCAGGCGGAAATCAGGGTTCGGCCGACCCCGGTGGCGATTGCGCGGCGACCGAGACAGCCCAAGGTGCCAGCGGCGACGGCTCGGACATATACCGACGGATCTTCGCGCAGACGCGTCGCCACGGCCTGCAAGACCTCGTCGTTGAGGGGACTGGCATCGCCCAAGCCGTACACGCCGGCCTTGCGAACCCATTTGATGGGGGAATTTGCCGCTTCTAGCAAGGTGTTGGTAGCCTCCGCGCCGACGGCAATTAGGCCATAGGTGGCGGCCCGCCGCACGCTCTCCCGGTCGTTGTACAGAGCCTGACCGAGCAGCCGCACCGCCAGCGCCGAGTCGCCGATGGAGGCCAGCTTGTACGCCGCGCCAATGCGCGCTGGCTCGGCCTCTTCGCCTTTGGCGAGGAGGTGTGCAAATAAGCGGTTGGCCTCCGCTTCCCGATCCGCCGACGATAGGGCGGTGGCTTCGGGTCGCGGCGGCGGTGTTTGGCCCGTCTGCATCCAGTGGTGGTGATAGCGCCAGACCGAGGTGACGTCGTCGCTGGCTGCGGAGCGATCGATGTGGGTCAGCGGATCGACGCCAAGCCCGTTCCACTGCATTTCGGCTGGTGAACTATTGTCGCCGGAAGGGTCCGTGGTACGATAGATCCAGAAACGCCACATGAAGCGCGGATTGTCTTCCCAAGTGCGCCAATCGTCGCGGCGGTGATTGCCCCGGTGGAAGGTGTTGTGCGAGTACAACACGACGCTGCCGGCGCGTAGCGGGGCCGCTTCAAAAGGCTGCACGAGTGGCCACTTTAGATTGGTGACTGCCTCCCGCATGCGCACGTCGTGCGCGGTGCGGCGATGGACAATATCGCTGGGGTCGTATTGGGAGTCCGGGCCGCTGACTAGCTGACCCTCCATGCCGCTGAGTTGGTAGGCGAAATCGAGATGGTCGGCCCCGGCGAAATTGTCGTGGTTTTCTTCGTGGTTGAAGGTCCAGTAGTGGGAGTAGGGCACGGTTGCCGTCGGGCCCATGTCCTCGCGCACGGCCTGCGGATAGTACAGCATTTCGATTTGCACGGCTTGGTGGTGGCGCTGTTTGCGACCGTTGAACGGGCCGTTGTCGTCCTTGTGCCAATGCTGGTCGCGGCCGCCGCTGGTGAAGGTCGCATTGTGGGTGAACGGCACAATAGCCCAGTTCTCGCCGACCAGTTGGTTGCAGGCCGCGACGACGCCGGGGGAGTTGATGACTTCGAGTACATCTGGAATGAGTTCGGGCGTAACGCGCTCGCCAGAGCCAACCGCCTGTTTTTCGCGCTGGTAGATTCGCTCGTGGACTGAGGCTGGAATGCCTAGGCTTTCCGGGGCTAGGACGACCAGTCCTCGGCTGGCGAAGTCCTGTACTAGTTGCTCTGGCTCGCTGTAGGCTAGGGGGGTTGGGGCCGAAGAAAGCTCTTTCGCGGTCATGTCAATTTCTTCACCTTCCTTTGCAGTTCCATCGAATCTAACCACGGGTTCTTTACCATTCAATTCAGGAGTCATTATGGCGCAAAAGAAGACGCTCAGACAACGGATGCGAGACGGCGAAGTGCTAACCGCCTTGCGCGGCTCGCTGACCACGACCAAGGAGGAATTGGCCGATATATGGTCAACCGGTGAGTTCGACTACATCTGGATCGACAGCCAGCACACCCCCTTCAGCGAAGAGCAATTGGTCGCCTACTGCCGGGCGGCCGAAGAATTGGATATCGACGTGCAATTGCGCATCCCCCACACCCGGCAGGCTTACATGGTCGGGCGCTATCTCGACTTGGGTCCCAGCGCGGTCTTGATCCCCGAGGTCATGGAGCCGGAGACCGTAGATGACGCCATTGCATACGCCTATTACGGCCCCATTGGGCGGCGCAGTTGGGGAGGCGCGCATCGCCGCGGCCTGCGCGGTGTAACTCAAGGGATAGACCGACGCGCCTATGCGGCGTGGTGGAATGACTACGTGATTTTGGCGATCCAAGTAGAATCCGTCGAAGCGGTGACCAATATTCGCAGCTTGGCCAAGCCGGGCGTGAGCGTGGTCACGTTTGGGCCCAACGACCTTTCCTTCAGCTTGGAGGATCACCCGGACTATCCGCTGCGCACGGTCGATGACTGCATGCGCAATGTAGCTGCGCAATTGGCTGGTACCGGCATCAGTCTGGCCATGGGAACGGGTACTAGCCCGGAAGAACGCGACAAGTATCTGGAGATGGGGTTTACGCTTTTCCAAGGGGATGCGCCGAGCTAGTTTTTGGC
>VXZF01000417.1:3213-8822 GCA_009845645.1 Gemmatimonadota bacterium
TTGTCGCAACTCGGCATCAAAAACGTCGATCAGACTCCTTCCGCGCCGTGGCGGGAGTGGAGCACGGAGATGCTGCAGCAGATGAAGGAGCGGTGGGCCAAACACGACATCAGCATGGAGATGATTCACATCCCTTTAGGCTCGCGCAGCGCCTACCAAAACGAGGCCGGGGCGATCTTTCTCAAACCGAGCGACGAGCGCGACCGCCAGCTCGACTGGATGAAAGAGACGGTGCGGATGGCGGGCGAGGCTGGCATCCGCGGCCTCAACTACAATATCACCATCTTGGGACACCTGCGGACGCCCTCGAAGACGGGGCGTGGGGGAGCCACGGTATCGACCTTTGAGTTGGACAAATTGGACCAATCGCTAGGCGAGTTTGAAGACGGGCCGGCCGATGAAGACGAAATGTGGGAGCGCATTGACCACTGGCTACAGGAGATCATACCCGTGGCCGAAGAGTACAAAGTCCAGATGGCCTGCCATCCATCCGACCCGGGCATTGGCGTGGGCAATACGTACCGGGGCGTGGCGCGCCCCTTGGGGATGGTCGAGGGCTTCAAAAAGCTCATCGCGCTCTACGACAGTCCGTACAACGGCTTGAATTTTTGCCAGGGCTGCATGTCCGAGGCGCTGGTCAATCCGGCGGAGGAAATCTTTGATGTCATTCGCTACTTCGGCGAGCGCAAGAAGATTTTCAACGTCCACTTCCGCAATATCAAAGGGGGCTTGGGGAACTTCGTCGAGGTCTTTCCCGACGAGGGCGATGTCAATATGATCCGGGCGCTGAAGGTGTACAAGGAGGTCGGCTACGAGTACATGATCATGCCGGATCACGTCCCCGGGATCAGCGGTTCTGAGCCGGGCAAAGTCGGGTTTGCCTATACCTTTGGCTATATCCACGCAGCCTTGCAGGCGGTGGAAGAATTCTAATGCAAAGAGAAGGCGTTTCCTTTTCCGTTTTCACCAAAATGTGGAAGGACAAGTCGCCAACCGAACTCGGAGAGTTTGTACTCGATCTGGGCTTCGACGGCATTGAACTGCCCGTGCGCGCGGGTTATCCAGTGCCCCCCGAAAGTGTTGGACGCGATTTGCCCAAAGCGGCAAAGGAACTCAGCGCCTTGGGTGTCGCCATTACCAGTGTGGCCGGACCGACGGACGAAGCAACTATTGTGGCTTGCGGCGCTGCCGGAGTTCCGGTCATTCGCACCTGCCCAGCCATTGTTGCCGAAGGGTATTTAGCCAGCATAGAAGATCACCAGCGGGCCTTTGACGCCCTGATTCCCTTGCTCGACAAACACGGGGTGGCTTTGGGCATCCAAAATCACGAAGGCCAATGGGTGTGCAATGCCATGGGTATAAAACACCTAATCGACCGCTACGATCCCAGCCATATCTGCGCCATACCCTGTGCCGGGCACACGGCTCTCAACGGAGAATCTCCCGAGATGGCGATCGATATCGTCTGGTCGCATCTGTCCCAATTCAAGCTCAAGAATGCGTACTGGCGGCGGCAGACCGGACCGGAAGCGGAAGACGTGGAATGGCGTCCTTATTGGACCACGGGACGGCAGGGCTTGGCTTCGTGGCCGCGGTCGGTCGCGGAACTGAAACGAAGGGGCTTCAGCGGTGTCGTCTGCATGGATGCCGAATACCACGATACAGCTTCCACAGAGCGACTCCTCGCCGAAGACCTGACCTTCGCCAAATCTCTGTTTTGAGCGTTATCCGGCGCGAAACCCCACTTCGACTCCATCCCCTACATCGATCGTGGCTCGCAGCACCCGGGGCCGCACTAACTCCGCGGTCTGCGCTACGCCGTCGATCCATATACGGGGAAAGTTGCACCAGGCTGCTGGCACTTCTGCTTCAAAGGTCAGTTCCTTGCAAGCTACGCCTGCCGGTAGATTGGTGAAAGAGATTTGATACCGTTGCTCATCGACGCTGTCGCCAACAACGTCAATGGTGGCGTGACGCCGGCTCAGATGATAGAACACGACTTCTTCGGGCACGGCGCACCAGACTTCGTCGCCGCCCTCTGCAATCACCGTCTCCAAGCGCTTGCGGAGCTGGGCTGCGGAGCAATCCTTATTGATGTGGATGGGCTCTTCGATCGGGCAGTGGCAGTAGTCGATGACCCAACCACGGGACTGGCGGGCGGGGAGAATATTGCGGAAGGGATCGTGTTTGCTGAAGAAAGGCGGGGGGTATTCGTGGATCAGGGGACTGCGGTCGAGCCAATAGCACTCGTCCGCGGGTTGATTTATTCCCTCCCTGATGCTCATCGCGCCCAAATAGCCGAGTTGGCGGCAGGCCGCGAGAATGTGTGGGGCCATATTGCGGTTGCTGCCGGGGGCACAATACAGCGGCACCGGCGCGTCAATGGCTTGCTCTAAAACCTCCCTGGCCACGCGCAACTCCTGATCGACCATCTCGGGTTTGATAAAGACGTGAGTCCACGAGTGATTGCCGACGCCCCAGCCGCGCGCCATCAGGTCTTTGAGCTCATCGCCATTCATATGTCGGTAGCCATTGAAGCTCGACCCTTCGATCTGGCGCACTTGTCCTATTTGCCCGACGACTACTTCCAGGTGCCCGGGAATACCGAATTCTTCGTGATAGGGCACGGCAAAGCGGTGCAGATCGACTAGGGCCTCGTCGTAGGTAATGGAGTAAACCCAGCGTTTGCCGTATTTCCAATCGCAAATGCGCAGCGACATAATCAATCCTTCGCGTCGAACGGTTTTTAGGCAGTTGTTGTACTACGACCCACTTCTTATCTACTCAGAAAGTTGAAGGACGAAACAGCAACTCCGTCCTGTCCTCCACCTCCACTGTCGTCCTCAGCAGGCGAGGGCGCACCACAGAGGCCGACTGGGGCACCCCGTTTACCCACACTCGGGGAAAATTGCACCAAGCCGTTGGCACCTCCACTTCAAAGGTTAACTCCCGACGCTCAACCCGGGCAGGCAACGCCTCATAGCGGATCCGGTATCGCTGTTCGCGAGGCGTTTCGGCCACGGTTTCGACCACGGCGTGCCGCCGGCACAAGTGATAGGAAATGACCTCTTCAGGCACGGCGCACCAGACTTGGTCGCCGCCCTCTTCGATGATCGTCTGCAAACGCAGGCGCAATTGCGCTTCCGAGCAGTCTTTGTTGGGGTGAACGGCCTTTTCCAACGGGCAGTGGCAGTAGTCGATAATCCAGCCCCTGGCCTCTTGGGCCAGCAGAATGTGGCGGAACGGGTCGTAAGCGCTGTAAAAGGGCTCCTCATAGCTTTCGTGCAATGGCGTGCGATTGAGGTAGTACAGTTCATCGCTCGCCGCGTTTACCCCATCCGTTATGCTCATGGCGCCCAAGTAACCGAGTTGGCGACAGGCGTCCAGCACGTAATCGGACATATTTTCAATGCCGTTGGGGGCGCAGTACAGCAGCACAGGAGCGCCGATAGCCTGTTCTATAACATCGCGCGACAGGCGGATTTCCTGGTCGACCATATCGGGTCTGATAAAATGGTGACTCCAGCCGTGGTTGCCTACACCCCAGCCACGGGTGAGCAAATCCTTGAGCTCATCGCCATTCATGTGCCGGTAGCCGTTGAAGCTGGAAGTGCCGATATTGCGGATTTCGCCGATCTGCTGGCCCACGACCTCTACGTGTCCGGGAATGCCGAATTCCTCGTGATGGGGAATGGCAAAGCGGTGTAGATCGGCCAGCGCCTCGTCGTAGGTAATCGAATAGACCCAGTTCTTGCCGTATTTCCAGTCGCAGATGCGCAGGGCCATAGTCTCGTTGTCTTTGTTCATCTACGCTTCTAGCATTGCAACGGCGGTTTGGAAATCCGCCCATGTGGTGGAATAACCTACGGCTATTTCAAAGCGGTGGATGCCATAACGCGTGGCCAGACGCTCGGGAAAGGTATCGGGCGTTTCCACGCCCACTGTGCCGTCCCGCATGAGAATACAGCGGTAGCCCGCTCGCAGCATGGGGCGGCCTGCCCCCTCTGAGTTGAGAATGCACATATCCGCGGCAAAGCCCGTATAGATGAGGGTCTCGACGCCGCGCTCTTGCAGGTATGCGTCGAGTTGGTCGGTGTAAAAGACGAGAGGCTCGTCCCCTATTGGCTCGACGATTTTGGCCCTTTTCATGCGCGCCGCGGGCGATTTGGCCAGATCGACGCCGGTCGATCTTTTTTCGATGGTTTGGAGTTCGCCGGTGCGGACGATGGTCCAGCGGTCCGCCTGGGTCTGCAGAGAGGCCGCGCGGCGCTGGTTTTCCGGGGTGCGGCGAGAGGGCACCTGGGGGTAGTGCTTGTCAAAATCGTCGGGTTCGACGTGGCACACTGGCATACCAATCCGCCGGGCGATATCCATGGCCGGCCGGATCACTTCTCTCATAACGCGCCAGGATTCTTCGGTGGCCTGGGGCCAGCCCATGCCCGTGACGTAGTTGACGTCGATCTCAGGGCCATCCGGCAGCCCCACATTCCAGCAGTGCAAACCAATGAGCGCCGTGCGTTCCACTGGCAACTCAAAGACGTCCTCTGCGTAACCGGCTTTGTCTATGGGCAGGGCGCGGTAATGGCGAGTCTTGAGTTTAAGCGTCTTACTCAACGGACCTATCCCACCCGATTGCGGTCCGCCACTTCTGCGACGAGGGCCGCGATCATCTCTATGTGTTCGTCTTCCCATTTTTCGGAGATCGAGCAGGTGCGAATCCAGTTTTCGAGAAAAGCCCAGGCCGTGGGGCAAGTGGCGGAACTGTAGTGGTACCCATGCGAGGCTGGCGGCCGCGAAAACGGGTATTTGTTGGCGTCCACGTATTCCTGGAGAAAGGGGAGGGCGGCGGGCATCAGGTAATACTTGCCCTGGCCGGCTCCATTTACTCCGGCTTCTAGTACTTGGGCGGCAAACTCCTCGCCCGTGCATTTGAAGGCCTCTGGGTCGATGCTGAAGCTGGACATCCAGGCGGAATATTTGGTGACGTAGTCGGGAATGGGCAATGGCGTAATGCCGTCAATAGAGGAGAGCTTTTCCGTGATCAGACGCACGGTGCGGTCGATCTTATCTACCTGAGCGCGGATGGTCTCCAGTTGACCTAGGCACAGCGCCGCGGTCATGCGGCTCATATCGTAGGCATGACCAAAGGCCGTGTGGGTGCGGCCGAAGTGGGGCACATCCACCCCGGCGCGGCCTGAACTGAGGAAGCGCACTTTTTCCGCTAGTTCGTCATCGTCCGTAGCGATGCAACCCCCTTTGTCCGAGCTGAAGGTTTTCTCCGAATCCAGAGAGAAGGCCGAGGCCGTTCCGAGGGTGCCGACGACGCGCCCCTTGTATTCGCTGAATATGGCCTGACAGATGTCCTCATAGACGATCAGTCCATGTTTAGCGGCCAATTCGTTGATCGGATCCATATCGTTGGGCAGGCCACATTTGTGCACCGCTAGAATTGCCCGCGTGCGATCGGTGATGCAGGGCTCTATGGTCTCAGCACTGAAATTGACCGTGCCCGGTGCCGTATCGGGAAAAATGGGAATATAGTTGTGCATGAGTACGCCGTACACGGTGCCGTAATCGGTGAGCGGGCTGATGATGACCTCGTCGCCGGG
>VXZF01000176.1 GCA_009845645.1 Gemmatimonadota bacterium
CTCAAGCAGGTCGCCGACCTCTTGCAAGAGTACGACCGCGCCTATGTCGTCGAGCAGGTGCGCCGCTGTATCGCGGACGTGCGTCGCCAAGTGCGAGCAGGCACTTTAGATGAGGAGCGAACGGCCTTGGATGTGCGAATCGAGCGAGCCGTACGTCGCTATATCGAACAAGAGGCCGCGCCTCGGCTGCACCGCGTCGTCAATGCCACCGGCGTGGTGTTGCACACCGGCTTGGGCCGAGCACCGCTGCCCCAGGCGGCCCAAGAGGCCGTTGCGCGGGTGAGCACCGGCTATTGCAACCTCGAATTCGAACTAGAGTCGGGCAAACGCGGCGAGCGCGTCGCGCACGTCGAGGCCCTTATATGCTCGGCGACCGCTGCGGAAGCTGCCGCCGTGGTCAACAACAACGCCGCCGCCGTGCTCTTGCTGCTCGACACCTTGGCGCGGGGACGGGAAGTGGTGGTCTCGCGGGGACAACAGGTCGAGATCGGCGGCTCATTCCGCCTGCCCGAAATCATCGCGGCCAGCGGAGCCAAACTGCGCGAGGTTGGCACGACGAACCGCACGCACTTGCGCGACTACGAGCGCGCTGTTGGCCCGGAAACCGGTGCTATTTTAGTGGTACATCCGAGCAATTACAGGGTGCAGGGCTTTACCGCCGAGGTGGACCTAAAGGACTTGGCGGCCCTGAGCCAGCGCGCAGGAGTGCCGCTGGTCCACGACTTAGGGAGTGGTGCTTTGGTCGATCTGGAGCAGTGGGGGCTACCGCCCGAGCCGGTAGTCTCCGCCAGTCTCAAGGCCGGAGCGGCCGCGGTCAGCTTTAGCGGCGACAAAGTGCTGGGCGGGCCGCAAGCCGGTATCATCGCCGGCCAGCGACTATATGTAGAGCAGGTGCGCCAAAATCCGCTCATGCGCGCCCTGCGCTGCGACAAGCTGATCTACGCCGCGCTCGAAGCGGTGTTGTCGCTCTATCGCCTACCGCCGGACAAGCTAACGCAGGCCCTGCCAGCGCTGGCCATGCTGCGGGCGACGGTCGAGACGCTGGAAGAGCGCGCCCAGAGACTGTTGTCCCTTTTGCCCGAGGAAGTCTGCCGCGCCCTTAGCCTCGAAGTGGTCGAATCGCTAGCGCAAGCCGGCAGCGGGTCCCTGCCCCTAGCCGAGATCCCCAGCCGAGCCGTAGCCCTCCAGCCAAGCGCGGTCCAGGTTGAGCAGCTAGGTCGCCAACTTAGGCGGCAGGGCGTAGTTGGTCGCATCGCCCGCGAGCGGCTCCTGCTCGACATGCGCACCGTGCACGACGACGAGGTAGAATGGATCGCCCAAGCATTGTTGCACGTTACCGCGCAGTAAGAACTGGGCTGTTGCTAGTCGCTTGGCTGCTCAGCGGCTGCGGCGGCAAAGATCCCACCGCACCGCTTGCACCTGCGCCTGTGCCCTCCGAACCCACTGGCCGGGCCGGCACCGTCGCAGTCGCCAACCACACCGCCTACGATCTCGAAGTGGCGTATCTCAACGAGACCAGTGCGGACGCGCCGCAGATTGTGCGTACCCACGTGCCGGCCGGCCAGCGTGCGGAGGTTTCGGGCGGAGTGCTGCCAGCCGGTCTAGAAGTGGAATTCGACTTGGTACTCGTGCCGCGCACGGCTGACGGGATTCGGGTGCGGCGCAAGGTCCGGGTCTCGATTGACGGCGATTGGGTGTTAAATGTGCGCTTGGCAGACGAATCCGACCCCTTCAGCCTAGAGGTAGCCAGCGCGTCTCCATAGGCTGCAAAGAGAGCGCAATATTTTCGCTTGCTTTATCGCGGGGTGGGTTTTACGTTTGATAACCCCACGATGAATTTCAGCACTTTCCCCTTACATAATTTCATAGAGCAATTCCTGATAGTCTAGTAGTTGTGCCGCTCGTTTTGGCACAGCTATGAGGATCAAAAACCTATGGTGTTGGACATCCGCGACTTGCGCCCACAGGTTGAGCCAGTCGCCGAAACATCGCTAGACCAATTACTCCACGGAGAACAGGCCCAACTACATGGGCTGGTGCTTAGCGCGGACGATTTGGAGCAACTCTTGACCATCGCTGAAGACTCGGGCGACAGCCGACGGCTAGCGGCCATCGACATCTTGAGCCAGCACCGCTCTTGGCTATCTTCGCTGCGACTGCTGCGCCGGATCGTGCGGTTGGCGCACAAGGAACTCGATTCCCGACCAGCCGCGGCCTTGGTGCAAGCACTGCGCCAATGCGACGAAGTCGCCCAATTTCTAACCAGCAAAGAGCGCTCGGTCGCCCGCGAAGCAGCACGAGGCGTGCCGATCAGCCGCCAAACCCTCGCACCGATCACTGAGGCGCTAGCGGCGAATCTCCCAGCCGACATCGCGGCCGTATTGCTCGACAAAATTCGCCGCACGCATCCATCTATGGTGCCCTATGCCGTCGATTGTCTCCTCAAGCGCGATCCCAATGAGAGCCTCTTGCGCGCGTTCTTGGCGCACTTGCCGCAGATACCGCTCTTCGCGCTCTTTATCGAGGCCGGGCTGCCGCAAACTATGACTTCGACCACCTGCGTCTGGCAACGGGCAGCGCGGATAGCCGCTGAAATTCTCCAGGAGGCCCCATCGGCCAAGCTGCTGCGCCACCTGCTCAGCAAGTGCGGCGAGGACGCGGCTTTCGCCCGCAATCACGCCCGCTTCCTGCACCGAATCGCCCAACGCGCCGACACCTCGTCGGATGCCGATTTAATCGGCCACTTTGAGCGGCTCACCTCTGGTGCCTCCGAGGACAAGGTCGCTCGCCTAGCACAGCTATTAGTCGGATTAAGTGGGAGACTCGAAGGCCAAGCAGGGCAGCAAGCGGCCGCCTTGCTAGAAAATTGGAAATCTCGCTCGGCTTCGCTCAAACTCAAGATCTATCACTTAGAGCAAGGCATCCGCTGAGCATTTGTTCCAATACGAGTCTCCCCAAGGGCCGTTCGTCGACGGGCGAACGGCCTTTTTATTTGTGCACGCGCCACAGCAAGACCAAGGCCAAGACGGCAAACAACAGGTTGGCTATCCACGCGCCCAACCAAGGCGCGAGCAACTGATTCCAACCGAGGGCTTGACCGGCTTTGACGCAACTGTAATAGACAAAACAGATCAGGACGCCCAAGCCAAAGCTGTTGGCCAAACCGGCGCGGCGGGCATTGGCACCGAGGGTTGCACCGAGGGCGATGATGATGAAGCTGGTCAGGGGAAAGGATATTTTCAGGTGCAAATCGACGCGCTGGCGCGTAGCGTCCTCCCCATTGAGCGTGGCGCGGGCGATGTAGTCGGCCAGCTCGGCGTAGTTCATTTCTTCGGGGTCCTTCTGCTGGCGAGCAAAGTCGCTGGGTAGCAACGACAAGCTCGGCAGAGATAGGGTATCGAAGGAAGAAGTCGCCACAGCTTCGCCCTCGACAAAGCGAAAGCGACGGCCTTCGAAAAGCACCCAAGTGCCCTCCCGCCACTCCATGCGTCGGGCCACGGCGCGCTCCAGCGGAGTGTAGCCGTGCAGCCGCTCCCAAGACACTTCGTCGGCGCGTTGCCGCCCCGCGTCGTAGCTGCGGGCGTACACGAACTGGTTGCCCGCGTCTTGGAGCAGGACTTGGCGGCGGGAGCCGTCGCTGCGGTGATAGGACTTAATCTCGTCGCTGATTTGATTGTACCGATAGGTAGCAGGCGGGACCACCCAATCAGTAAAGAAAAAGGCCGAGACCGAAACGGCGAGAGCGCACGCCAAGACTGGGGCCAGGAGGCGATACAGGCTAATGCCAGTGGCCTTCATGGCGGTGATTTCGTTTTGGCGCGCCAAGCTGGTCAGGGCAAAGAGTGCGCCTAGCAGCGCGGCGATGGGCAGAGTTAAGATGAGCCAGTACGGCAACCGATAGACGTAGTAAAGCAAGATTTGCTCGGGACGAGCCTCAAAGTCGATAAAGGTGTCGATGTTCTCAGTGAGGTCGATGATCACCGCAATGAGCAACAGGCTGCCCACGGCGATCCCCAGACACAACAGGAAGCGGCGTGTCAGATAGAGGTCGAGGGTGCGCATCTCAGGTCTCTTTCGCCCCTCGGCGGCCAGCGCGGTCGTACGCGACTAACCACAACAACCCCCATCCGACGAGGGCGAAAACCCCGTTGGGCGCCCACATCGCCAACGGCGGTGGAATATAGCCGCGGTCGGCCAGCTCCTCGCCGCCGATGAGGAACATCCAGTAGATCCAAAAGAAGAACAAGCTGATGCCGACAGAGACGGCCGCGCCGCGCCGGCGAATCAGCGCACCCAATGGGGCACCGACCAGCGCGAAGACCAAGCAGGCGGCCGGGATGGATAGCTTCTTGTGAATCTCGACCAAGTACTCGTTGATCCGCCCTGCGCGGCGGTCTATGTGCCGCCACTGTCGGCGCAGGGCCTCGGTCGCCTGTTGCCCCTCTCGCTCTAGCTCACTGGCCGTAGAATCGGCGAACTGGCTTTGGTGCAGTTTGAGGTAGCGCGCGGCAATCGAATCGAGGCGACCGTAGGCGCGCTCCTGCTCGCCGCGGCGCTCTAGCACCAAGCGGTGCATGGCCGCGATGTCTAGCTCGCGGTCGCTGCGGTAAGACGAGGGGCGGTGTTCGTAGCGGCGGCGCTCGTCCTTGATGTGCAGCACTTGGCGGGCGAAGGTGCCGTAGAAAAAGCGCTCCTCTTGGCCGGCTTCGACGCGCTGGACATGGCCTTCCTCCAACTCCAAGCGGATGTATGCTCCATCGCCCAACAGCGCGAGGCGGCCCTTAGGGGCGTGGACAATCACTGGCGGCCCAGGGCGCGAGGCGTCGTAGAGTGCGATGCCGGCCAGTTCGTTAGTCTCCGGGTCAATCTGGCGGATCAGTAGGTGATAATCGCCCAAGTCGGGAATGAAGACCCCTTCCCTTTCCCGCAGCACCAAGGCCGCTTTCGTCCGTTGCAGGC
This sequence comes from Gemmatimonadota bacterium, assembly GCA_009845645.1. Classification (GTDB taxonomy): domain Bacteria; phylum Latescibacterota; class UBA2968; order UBA8231; family UBA8231. Next base: position 4,960 of record VXZF01000176.1, read on the forward strand.
TCGACGACAGGACGCGGGTTTGGTGGTTCCAGTCCGGGAGGATCTGGTCGTTAAAAAGCACCATCAACAGGGTGAGCAAAAAAGCGGCTACCAGCACCGGCCGCAGGAGCAGCCAAAAGCTCACCCCGCAGGCTTTGGCCGCAATGATTTCCCCGTCGGCGGCGAGGCGGGCAAAGGCCATGAGCACGGCGATGAGCACGGCCATAGGCACGGCCAGCGCCACGATCCAAGCCAAGTTAAAGAGCAAAAGTTGGAGAGCCGCCAGCAGGGTTAGCCCCTTGCTCAACACTTGGTCCATCGTCTGCAATACGACGTCGATCAGCAGGATGAAGAGGATCAGCGCAAAGCCGAGCGCAAAGGGCCAACCGTGCTCTTTGAGCACATAGCGGGACAGGGTCGTCATGGGTCGAAAGGGTTACGGGGCTGTGGCGCGCAGCACTCAGGGTACCTCGTTGCAAGCGGGGAGACCCCGGACGGTCCACGGACCTAGTTTCCTTAAATATAACGACTTAGGCTGCTGTCTAAAAAACGCGCGCCGCATCGCGCAACGGGAATGGTTTTTGCAAGGGCTTCCTTGAAATAATTGCAGCCGCGTGCTATGTTTTCAGGTAGTTGCCCGCTTCGTCTGGGCAGCGTCCTCCTGTTTTTGGGTCTGGAGACCGCCTATCGCGTTTAGTTAATACAGAAGCCGTTCGGCGCATTGCTTTGGCCATGGCCGAATCACCAGTGAAGGCTTCTGAGTCGCTTCCGCTAAACCTCAATTGAAAGACTGCTCTTTAGTTGAGACTGCCGAGCGCATTCGGCTTGACGCCGCGAACTCTCATCCTTTAGGGGCTTGCGAGCACGTCAAACAATAAACGTCGATGGGTGTGAATTTAGAGGTGTTTCTCCGCTTTTCCCGCCAAGCGTTTTCCTCGTGGCTGTGTGTTTGCTTGCTCGCGGTAGTGGTACGCGCTGAGCCTGGTCTGCACTTTGAGCCGCTATACGGCCCGCTTTCCCAGCGCTTTGCAGTCCCTAGCCAAACTGCCTTTGGGGCTGGCCAACCGCTCTTGCCCGCCCCCGCCCGCGCGCTGATCTCGTACCAAGCCGTAGTGGACTCCTTGGGAATGGCCCACTACGGCCGCCGCGTCAGTGGATTCACCGAGGGACCAACAGTCACCGTGACTCTAGACGACTATCTCCGCATAGAGTACCAAACGAGGCACCGACGGCTTTGGCACCAGCAAATCCGCCGCGATTTTCGCAGCACAGCTTCCGAGCAGCGCCAGCGCCGGGGCAGCCGCTTTGAGTGGACGGTGCCCTTTTCCGCGCCCAAGCCCCTGCGGCGCTTTATCGGCGACCAAGGCCCTAGCCTCGCGCTCAATGGCTCGCGCACCATAATCATTTCTGGCAAGAGCGAGTGGACCGATGGCGAGGTGCAGACCTCGTTTGGCCGCAGTTCCAAGTTCCCCTCGCTGGGCATCGAACAGGAATCCGATTTCACGGTGGAAGGCAAAGTCGGCGAGTTGATCAACATCCGCATCGATCAAGACACCCAAAACCTCGGCTCGGCCTTTGGCTCCGGTTTGGGCGATCAGCTATCCAATCAGATCAAGCTCGACTACGAAGGTGAGGAAGACTCCATATTCCAAGAGGTGCAGGCCGGCAACACCACTCTAGAGCTGCCCAATACTCGCTTCGTCGGCTTCCGGCAGAAAAACAAGGGCCTTTTCGGCATCCGCGCTAAAGGGCACGTCGGGCCGCTGGCCTTTACGACCGTAGCCAGCCACGAAAAGAGCAAATCTAACCGCCAGACCTTCAAGGGCGGAGCGGCCATCGACACGCTCCAGCTCAGAGACTACCAATATATCCGCAACACGTATTTCTTCTTACACGAATTCTACCGCGCTCACCTTTCCGACTTCCGCAGTTTGTTGGAAGGAGTGCAGTTTGGCCCAGAAAACTTCGTCGATATCAGCCGCCTCGAAGTCTATATCAACGACTTCAATACGCGGAATGACGCCGAGCTATTTGCCAGACCCGGCGTTGCTTGGGTCGATCCGTCCGACTCCCTTTCCACCATCGAATGCTTTGACGCGGCGGGCAATCGCCTGCGCAACAGCGGCTGCTCTGAGGAGGGAACCTGGCACCGGCTCGACCCGGACGACGACTACTCGGTCGTGGCCGAGGCGGGTTATATCGTCCTCAACAGGCCCGTATCCGACCCCTATGCCATGGCCGTGCATTTCAAAACCAACGCGCCGGACTTCGACGGCACGCTCCAACAAGAGACAGCGCGGCTCACAGCCGGTGCCGAATCCGACTCCTTGTATCTGAAGCTGATCAAAGCCCGCAATCCCCGCCCGGGCTTTCCCACTTGGAACCTAGAGTGGAAAAACGTGTACCGCATTGCCTCTGGTTTTTCCACTGGCCGCCGCTTCGACCCCAAGACTTTGCAGGTCGATATCGCCAAGGAAGTGCCCGGCCAAGAGGACCAACTTTCGCAACAGGGTCGCTCCTACTTGCAGATTTTGGGATTGGACGAGCGCGGCAAAGACCCCGGTAGCGCGCCCGACCGCGTTATCGACGCCGACTACATAGGGCTGGACGATATCCGCGGGCACTTGATTTTCCCCGACCAGCGGCCCTTTGATCCACGCTCCAACAAATATCGCGGCCTACTCGACGAACCCGTCCCTGCTATCTACGACGAGCAGCAGCAGCGCGCCCAGATCGAGGCCAGCCGCTACAAAATCCTCGTCCGCGCCGCCTCCTCAGAGCAGCGCATCCGGCTGGGCGGCATCTTTGGCGGCGTTCGGCCCGAGACCGTGGAGGTCCAGCTAAACGGTCGCCCTCTGGCGCGAGACACCGACTACCGAGTCGATTACACAGGCAGCGTGACGTTTATCGGTTCGGTCGCTCAGGAAGTGGCCGACCCCGGCGCGGACTTGGAAATCTCCTTTGAATCCGAGGACGTCTTCAACATCGGCAGCCAGCAAAAGACCCTGTTGGGCCTGCGCACCGAGTACGAGTTCTGGGGTGGCGACGGGCGCGTGGGCAGCACCATGATCTACAACAACGAGCGTTCGAGTGATCGGCGGGTGCGGGTGGGCAATGAGCCGACGCGCACGGTGATCTGGAACCTCGACTTGCGCGCCCGGCGCGAAGTGCCAATCCTCACCCGCGTCGTCGATATGTTGCCGCTGGTCAAGACGGCCGTTCCTTCGGAAGTGACCCTTGACGCCGAAATCGCGCAAAGCCGTCCCAATCTCAACACCAAGGGGCGCGGCTATATCGACGATTTTGAAGACAGCGAGCGGCCCATTTCCCTAGTTGTCAACCGCACGCGCTGGGCACCGGCTAGCGCACCAGTTGGCTCGCGCTTTGGCGCGGAAAATCGCGCGCATTTCATCTGGTACAATCCCTACGACGGGGTGCTGCGCACCGACATCTGGCCCAACCAAGAAGAGCAAATCGAAGCCCAAAACCGGCGCACCGATATCCTAGCGCTAGAGCTGCTGCCGCGCCTCGAAGCCGCCGAGTCCTGGGGAGGAGTCTCCCTTGCCTTTTCGACTGTCAACGACTTGTCCGAGTCCAAGTTCCTAGAGGTCTGGGTCCGGGGCCAAGAAGGCACCTTGCACGTGAACTTAGGCGACCAAATCAACGAGGACTACATCGCCAATGGCCGCCTCGACACCGAAGACGAGCCTTTCCCCGGACAAGCCGCAGGAGACGGGTTGGTGTCGCGGGAGGAAGACGTGGGCATCGACGGCCGCAACGACGAAGCCGAATTGAACTTCTACTTGCGGCTGCAAGACGCTGCGTTCGACACCACCCGCTCCCTAGCCGAGCGGAAGCAGGCCTTTGCCGCGCTCT
>VXZF01000690.1 GCA_009845645.1 Gemmatimonadota bacterium
CCGTTGTTAGCAGGTCATGGATCGCATTCTACTGGTAGGTTGCGGCGGCTTCATTGGAGCCGTGTTGCGCTACTTGGTCTCCTTGGGAACCCAGCGCCTGTTGGGCACCCCACTTTACGCCACTCTCGTAGTCAACGTGGTTGGCTGCCTCGTCATTGGCTTTTTGGGCGGCTTGGCCGAAGAGCGTCAGTACCTCAGCCCCCAGCTCCGCTTATTCCTCTTCGTCGGCATCCTCGGCGGCTTCACCACTTTTTCATCCGTGGCCTACGAGACCGCTACCATACTGCGCGCAGGTCAAGTTCCAGCCGCCTTAGTCCACATTGGCCTGCAACTGCTGCTGGGTATTCCCGCTGTATTCGTCGGGTATTGGGCGGCTCGCTAGTCGGCAAGTCCGCACAAGTACGCCAAGCTCGCGGGCGCGGCTTCGCGCAAACTGGCCTGGCGATAGACCTTGACCGAGGCAAAACCCGCGTAGCCAATGCCGTCCAAGGCCGCAACCACAGCCTTGAAGTCGAGGTGGCCGCTGCCCAGCACGCCACCATTGCTCTCGCACAAATGGACGTGCCGCAGCGCGTCGCCGCAGTCGAAAATGGGCTGGGTCAACGACTTTTCTTCAATGTTCATGTGAATCGTATCGACCATCGGCCTAAAAGCCGGTACGCCAATGCGCTCAATCAGGGCGCGCACCTCGCCGACGGAATTGTTAAACCCCACTTGCAAGTGATTGATCGGCTCGACGACCAGATCCACACCAGCGTCTTGAGCGGCCAAGCCCACTTCGCGCAGACCAGCCGCAATGCGCTCGTTAGCCACCTCGGCATCCGACTCGTCCTCGCGCAAGCCCTGCAAAAGCCCGACGACGAGAATGGCGTTGAAACGCTGGGCGACAGTCAGGTACTCCCGCAGTCTAGCAACAGCCCCAGCGCGTCGATGTGGATCGACCACACTCAAGCACAGCCCCTCGGCATAGGCAGCCCCGGTCAAAAGCGACGGCACCACCAAGCCGCACGCCTCCACCGCGCGCTCAATCGCGTCCAATTGACCGAGCACCGCAGGCGTCAGATTCAACTCGACGCCCTCGTATCCACAGTCCCGAATGAAGTCCAACCCAGCAGCAAAATCGCTCCCGAGATCCGCAAAGTCGATTACCATATAGCTGTAGCGCATCGCCGTCTCCAAGTGAGTAGAAAAGTGGCGGCCAACCGCCGCTGTGTCTAAGTTACTCCATTCCTTTTAACCCCAACAGCGGAGCACGCGTGCGATACCGACGATTCGGCAAAACGAACTGGCAAGTCAGCGAAATCGCCATGGGTGGGTCCTGGTTCTACGGACGCCCGGAATACGGCCTCCTGCCGGTGACACACGGAGTCGCCATGGTCGAACGCGCCCTCGAATTGGGCATCAACTACTTCGACACGGCCCCGCTCTACGGCCAAGGCCGCAGCGAAAAGGTCCTCGGCCACGCCCTCAAAGGCGTTGACGCGCCCTATTATCTGGCGACCAAGGTAGGCTATTATCCCGCCCCCTTCGACTACACCCGCGACACCGTGTGGCGGGGATTTGAGGCCAGTCTCCTGCGCTTGCAGCGCGACTCGGTCGATCTGTTGCAACTCCACGAGTCCGAGCAGGCGGGTTGGGAGGGAATATTCGGCCGGGGACGCGCCCTAGAGGCCATGCTCGAAATCCGCGAGCAGGGACTCGCACAACATATCGGCCTCACCGGTTCAGACTTGGAGCTAATGCGCGATGTCCTCGCCGAGACCGACGATTTCGTCTCAGTAATAACCTTTCTCAAATACGACCTGCTGGTGCAGACAGCCAAGGAAATCCTCCTGCCCACCGCGGCTGCACGCGACGTCGCCATCATCCTCGCCTCGCCACTGCACGCCGGCCTGCTCGGGTCCAAGCGCGACGCCTGGAAGGAGGTCGGCCGCTTCGCCGAGTTGTATCCCAAGCTCGAAAAAATCGAAGCCCTGCTCGCCGACGAACCCGGCGACATGCCCGACCTTGGCCTGCGCTACTTGCTGTCGGACCCCCAAGTCTCCGTGCTGCTCACCGGCGCTGCAACAATAGACGAACTCGAAGTCTCCGTGGCCGTTTCCGACGGCCGCTACCTATCACCCGAACTCATCGCCCGCATCGAAGCACTCACCCCTTGAGAAGGAATAGCACATGAAACCTGTCCGCGTCGGCTGCATCGGCCTCGGCTGGATCACCCAAAGGGCGCACCTCCCAGCGTTAGCTGCCCTCGCCGAGGAAGGCCAAGTCGTCTTCCAGGCATTCTGCGACAAAAGCGAGGAAACCCTCCAGGAACAAGCGGCCGTCTATAAGCCTCATTCGACCTATATGGACCACCACCAGATGTTTGCAGAGCAGGAACTCGACGCCGTGTACCTATCCATTCCGCCGACTGCACACACCGACGAAGTACTCATCGCCGCGGACCAAGGCGTCGCGCTGTTCGTCGAAAAGCCGCAGACCCTCGACCTAGCGCAAGTCGTCGAATTCAACGCCGCAATCGAAAAATCCGGCATCGTATCCCAAGTCGGCTTCGTCTCTCGCTACGAGCCTTCTTCCGCGCCGACCTTGGAGCTATTGCAGCAGCGCACGCCGCGCCACGCCCAGATCCAAAACTTCTACAGCGGTCAGCCGATCCGCTATTGGACCAGCCGCTACGAACTCTGCGGCGGCTCCTTCGTCGAAAACACCATCCACAGCGTCGATCTATTGCGCTACTTGCTCGGCGACATTGAGGCGGTCTCGGCCTTCTACGTCGAATCCCTGCCCGACGAGCGCATCGAGCCGATGAACTTGCCCCACGTGTACAACGTCAACTACCGCTTTAAAGGGCGCATAACCGCCAATGCCAGCGTCTCGCGGGTAATGAGCAACGTCAATTACTCCAAGCGCGAAATCCTCGTCGTCAGCGACGACTCGATCATCGAATGGAAGCCACAAAAAGTGACGGAAAACGGCGAGGTAGTGTGGGAGGCCAAAGAAGAACCGCAATCTCGCGGTGCTTTCTTCACCCAAGCCCGCGCCTTTATCGCCGCGGTCCAAGCCGGTGACCCTTCCATGACACGCAGCCCATACGTCCCTTCCCTCAACAGCCTAGCCGCCGTTTTGGGGGCCAATGCCTCGGCCGAAAGCGGCGGCGAATTGGTCCTCCTCAGCGACCTAATCCGCGCAGCCACCCAAGGATAGATTGCCATGCAACCCCAACCCACGCCCTTTCTCGACTGGTACGGCATTTGGCCCTCCCATCGCAAACTGGAAGACGACGGCACCGTCTGGTCCCAGGATCCGCCCCAAGGCATTGAACTCGTGCCCGAACTGGCGCGCAAATCCGAGGTTTTCTTCCACAAGGAGCGGCCCTGGGAACAAGGAGCCAATCTCCACACCAACGCCATGCTGCACGACGGAGGGCGCTACCGCCTCTGGTACGGCGTGCAACGCTTGGAAGACATCACGCGCTCGTATGTCTGCTACGCCGAAAGCGACGACGGCTTTACCTGGCAGCGGCCGGAGTTGGGCTTGTGCGAGTACGAAGGCTCTACCCGCAACAACATCATCTGCTCGGGCCGCGACCATCCCCTCGGCTGGGTATTTATCGACCCCAGTGCCCCAGCGGCCGAGCGCTATAAGGCCGTCGGCCCAGGAGCGAACTACTTCCGCAACGGCAAGCCCGACCCAGAAATGGACTCCGCGCGCTTCAAGGCCCTGCTCGCAGCCCGCGACTTGGGCGATGTGTCGGCCGGGGAAAAGGCTCAAGGGATTGAGATTCGGCAGCAGCTCCACGGCGCGACCTCTGCCGACGGCATCCACTGGCACAACCTCAGCACACCCGTCTTCGACGCCGGCACAACCCAGCTAGACACCCACAACCTCTGCGTGTACGACCCCCACCAAGAGCAATACGTGGCGTACCTGCGCGGCCATATCGACCGCCGGCGCTTGGTGCGCCGCGCCTCAGGTCCGCAGTTTGAATCGCTGGTCGACCCGCACCCCTGCCTCCTACCCGACCCCTTAGACGCGCTCGACGACGACATCTACAACCCCTGCTACACGCCGTATCCGGGCACGCAGCCGCGCTACCTGATGTTCCCGTCGATATACCATCGAATCGCCTCTACGGTCGATGTCCAGCTCGCGGTCAGCCGCGATAACCACCAATGGATCCGGCCCTTTCGCCAGCCCATCATCGACCGCTCTTATGAAGGGGGAACGTACGGCCAGCTCTACGCCAGCCCGAATCTCATCGCCGCCAACGACACTTGGCGGCTGCCTTTTGGGGGCTACCAACGCCGCCACGACTTCCTCCGCCGCGGCGCTTCGTACCCCGAGGATGGGGAATTTCGCTGGGCCTGCTGGGAGCCAGACCGGCTCGCGGGAATAGAGGCCAAAGGCGAGGGACGAGTCACGCTCATCGAACGGCTCTGCTCCGGCCGCGAACTGCTGCTCAACTTTCGCACGGCTCCGGACGGCTGGATCAAAGCCGAAATCGTCCAGACCATTCACACGCCACCCCAGCCCGTAGAAGCCCACCCCGGCTTTTCGCTCGCCGAGGCCGAACCCCTCACGGGCGATTCCATCTCTGAAGCCGCGCGCTGGCAGGGCCAAACCGATTTATCCGCCCTCTCAGGCGAAAACGTCGGCCTCCGCTTTCACCTGTACAAAGCCAAGCTGTTCTCGGTATCTATTTGAGACGTCCCGCGAAAACCTCGGCGAACCGCTCCTTGGCAATGCCGCCCAAGCGCTGCGCCATGCGCTCGAATGCGTCGCGGCGATAGTCCCATTGGCCCCACCGCGCCACCTGCTCCAGCCAGTCGCACAGGTGGATCGTCACTAGGTCGTTGAAATCCTGCTCGTTCATCTCGATGGAATCGCCAGTCAGGCGGTCTTGGAGCACGTAGGGAGCACCGTGCTGCTCCACGGCGGCGTCGAAGGTGTCGCGCACCATGGCGCAATTGACATACGCCAAGTATTCGGCCCGCTCGCCGATGAGTGCCTGCACATCAGCGCGGCGCTCGACGGGCAGGGTAAAATCCTGGAAAATCTCAGTGCCGTATATGGAGTGAAAGAGCGCGGCGTGGCACATCACATCGTCGCCTCCCCACTTCTTCATATCGCCGTGCACGCCGATGCAGTGGGCCAAGTAGGTCTTGTTGGTATGCCCCACGTCGGCAGCGCCAATTTCCCTGAAAAATCCAGCCAATTCCTTAAAACTAGCAGCCATAGCACAGTCCTATGCGTTTGAGGATTGGATCGGGCGGTCGGCAATCGGCAGGTGGAGCAGCGCAGCCACCACGCCGAGGGCTATCGCCAACCACCAGACGGGACTGTACGACCCCGTCGCGTCGTAGAGCAGACCAGCCAGCCAGACGCCCAAGAAACTGCCGGCCTGATGACTGAAAAAGACAATCCCGTACAGCGTTGACAAGTAGCGCGCCCCGAATATCTGCGCCACCGTCCCGCTGGTCAACGGCACAGTCGCCAGCCACAAGAAGCCGATTAGGCCGCCGAAGAGCAAAGCGGAAAAGCTGGTCAGGGGGACGAAGAGAAACAGGCCGATGACCACGGCGCGGCTGAAGTAAAGCGCGCTCAACAAATACTTCTTGCGGTAGCGGTCGCCCAGCCAGCCAAACAAAGACGAACCGAAGATGTTGCACAGGCCAATCAGAGACAACGCCGTGGCCCCGATCATGCGCGGCAGGCCACCGTCGGTGAGGAACGAGGGCAGGTGCGTGGCGATAAAGGCGACGTGGAAGCCGCAGACAAAGAACCCCGCATTGAGCAGCCAATAGCCCGAATGGCCCCGCGCCCTGACCAGCGCTTGCCTCAGCGTGCCTTCGCCGTGCGGCCGGGCCGCGTGTGCGCTGGGCTGGCGTGGAAAGCCAAAGGCCAACAGCACAACCCAGCCGATCAGGGCGGCGCTGACCACAAAGGACGCCTGCCAACCTGCGTGGACAATCACCCACTGCACCCCGGGCACTAAGGCGAAGGTCCCAAACGACCCGACCGCGGTGACGATGCCAAACGCCGTGCTGCGGTTTGCCGGATGCACGACGCGGGCGACAGCTCCCAGCACGACCACATACGTCGTGCTGCCGAGCCCCAGCCCAATGATGAGTCCCAGCGTCAGATACAAACCGAGCGGGCCGCTGCTAGCCGGCACCAGCAGGCACCCAGCCGCGTAGAGCAGCGCACCCCCACCGCGCCCCATAGCGGTCGGCGATCATCCCGAACAGGGGCAGGCCGAAGACCACGTTTTGCAGCGCTATGGCCAAGCTGAACACTTCGCGCCCCAAATCCAAGCTGTCGCTAATCGGCTGTAGAAAGAGGCCAAACGACTGGCGGATCCCCATGCTGGCGAGGACCGTCAACGCACTGAAGAGCACGATGATCGTCGTCTGGCGATTCGCAGCGGCCATGAAAAGTAGTATAGCCCTTGTCGCACCTAGGACAAGGAACTATGTTTCGGCGCAAAACCTCAAAGGAGTAAACCTCAATGACCGCACAAGACCAACCCGTCGTCTTCGTCTCGCTCACCGGCGACGAAGCCATCAAGCTCTACGACCTCGACCCCCAATCGGGCGCGCTGGAGTTGCGCGCCACCAGCCCGGCACACGGCCCATCGGGCGCGCTCTTTTTACATCCGTCGCGCCCCGTGCTCTACGACGGCCATGTCGGGGACTCAACCCTCGCCAGCTTCCACCTCGACACCGCATCGGGCGAGTTGACCCTGATTAACAAGGTGGATACCAGCCTCGACACCCCCGCTCACCTGATTACAGACCCCGCCGGTCGCTTTCTCCTCACCGCTTATTACACCGGCGGCGGCGTCACAGTCCACCGCTTAGACGACGATGGAGCCATCGGCGACCTCATACAGCGCATCGACACCGGCCCCAAGGCACACGCCGTCCTGCTGACCGAGGACGAGCGCTCTGTCTTTGTGCCCCACGTCTATCCCAACAACAAGACCAGCCAGTTCCGCTTCGACGCCAGCACCGGTCAACTCTCGCCCAACGACCCGCCCGTGCTAGCTCCTCCGGAAGGCGAGCCTGGCCCCCGGCACATCTGCTTCCGCCCGCTCGGCGACGTCGCGTACATCGTCAACGAGCAGGGCAACACAGTCACCGCCCACCGCTTTGACCCCGAGCGCGGCACCCTCTCCATTTTCCAGGACATTTCGACCCTGCCCGCGGACTATACCGAAGGCGGGCACACCGCCCACGTCGAAGTCCATCCCAACGGCCAGTGGTGCTACGCATCCAATCGCGGCCACGACAGCATCGTCGGCTATAACATTGACGCCGACGGCGCGCTCAGCCCGTTTGGGCACTATCCGGTACCGGCCAGCCCGCGCTCGTTCAACATCGACCCGACCGGCACGTACCTGTACGGCGCTGGAGAAGCCGCTGACCGCATGACCTGTTACCAAATCGATGCAACCAGCGGCGCACTACAGCCCATCGCGGATTACGAAGTGGGCAGTCAGCCGTTTTGGGTCATGGTGACGACGCTTTAGTCCAGCCCAAGCGCTTCGTCAATGTCCTGCTGATAGGCCCGCACGGCTCCGCCCATAATCTCCTCCATGGACAGCGAACGCCCGGCGAGTGCTGACTCATAGGCCCCCACAATCGCCGCCACGGCCTGCATCCCGCCAAAACCATCCACCTCGGGTTGGCCACCGGTGAGGATGGCTTGGGCAAAGTCGTGGTACTCAATGGCCAAATGCCGCGAGTCGATTTCGTAGAAGGATGTTGCGGAGGGATCGTATTCTACGCCATCGGCACCAAAGAGGCGCTCAGTGATCTCGTCGAGGTGAAAATCCGGCAGGAGCGACAGGATTTCGCGGCCCTTTAGCTCCTTGCCTTCCAAGCGCAGCACCGCGGGTCGGCCATTGCGGTCGCCGGGGGCATAGAGCGCGCCCCAACGGCCGTGGACGCTGCGCTCCCAACCCCGACCGCCGCGGCCCGCCACCAACACGAGCTGCGCCAGCGCACCAGACTGCATCCTGTATAGCGCGACGACTGAATCCTCGCCCGTGGCCTCTACACTATCGGGATAGGTCTTGGCCCGCTCGCGGTAGGATTCGAGGGGATGATCGTCGTAGCCTTCTGGCCGGCGCCGCACCGGCTCGACGATGAAGCCACCGCCGAAGACGTGCGCGTAGTCCCCCATGTAGTATTGGATGATGTCGCCGTAGTGGACGCCCATGTCCAAGCCAATGGCCCCCTTTTCCTTGAGATGACGCCAAGGCGTAATGGTTATCCTGTCGCTGCCACCGGCCGACGCCTGTATCATCAAAAAGGGATCCCCGAGCAGGCCGGACTCGACGACGGCCCGCGCCAAGCGGTTGGGCGGGTCGCGGCGGTAGTTTTCGGCGGTGGCCAGCACGGCATTGCCGGTGCGGGCCGCGTCGATCATGGCTTGGCAGGCGCGCATGGTAATGCCGAGGGGCTTTTCCACCAGCGCGTGCTTGCCGGCCAACAGGGCCGGCACGGCCACCTGATGATGCGTCGAGCCGTCGGTAACTACATCGACGGCTAGGATATCATCGCGCTTGAGCATCGAGTCCATATCCGTAAAGATCAGCGGCTCGCGCCCGAACAGCCGCTGCACTTCGCGGGCCGCAAACTCGGCGTTCGCCTGGTTCACATCGCAGACGGCCATCAATTCGACATTGCCAATGCCGCTATCTTCTAACACCTTGTAAGCTAAGATGTGGCGATGGCCCATGCCGCCGCAGCCGACGACGCAAAGCGGTACTTTTTCCATAATAGGGTCTCCTGTTGTGT
>VXZF01000233.1 GCA_009845645.1 Gemmatimonadota bacterium
CGCCGGCTCTTGGGCTTGTCACCGGAGAGGGCGTCGTCGCGCACCCGACCCTCCGCGCCCTTCCAGCGGGCCAAGACTCCTTGGCTGTGGAAGAGGTCGGCGACGGTCTCGCTCATCTGTGCACCTTTGTTGAGCCACTCTATAGCCCGCTCTTCGTCGATTTTGACGCTGGCGTGCATGGGATCGTAAAGGCCCACCTCTGCGAGGGCGCGACCGTTGCGGGCGACGCTGACGTGAGCAGCGACGATCCGGTAGTAAGGCTGTTTGCGTTTGCCTATTCTCTTAAGGCGAAGTTTGACCAATGCTATTCTCCTTGGCGAAGGATGCCTAGCCCACGAGGGGCATTCTCATTTTCATGCGGCCGCCTTTGGCGCGGCCCATCTGCTTGAGCATTTTCTGCATCATGTGAAATTGTTTGACTAGTTGGTTCACCTCTTGGACGCTGGTGCCGCTGCCGCGGGCGATGCGCTTGCGGCGGCTGCCGTTGAGAATTTTGGGTTGGACTCGCTCTTGGCGGGTCATGGAATTGATGATGGCCTCGACTTGGGTGAACGCGCTATCGTCGAGCTGCATGTTCTTAGCAGCTTTACCACCTCCGGGAATCATGCCCATGAGCTGGTCGAGCGGCCCCATACGGCGCACTGCTTGCAACTGCGAGAGAAAATCCTCAAAAGTGAAAGAGGCCCGGCGAAACTTTTCTTCTAGCTCTTTGGCTCTGTCGCGCTCCATGGCTTGCTCGGCCTTTTCCACGAGCGAGACAATGTCGCCCATGCCGAGGATGCGCGAGGCCATGCGGTCGGGATGAAAAGACTCTAGGTCTTCGATTTTCTCACCGGTGCCGACAAACTTGATCGGCCGGCCGGTGACGGAGCGAATCGACAGTGCAGCTCCACCGCGGGCATCGCTATCGAGCTTAGTCAGGGCACAGCCGGTAAACGCGAGGCGCTGGTTAAAACGGGCAGCGGTTTCTACGGCGTCTTGGCCCTGCATGCTGTCGGCGACAAAGAGAATCTCGTGCGGCTCGACGGCCTGCTGGATGCGCTCCAGCTCGTCCATCATCTCTTCGTCGATACTCAGGCGGCCTGCCGTGTCGATGAGCGCGATGCTGCGGTGAGTCTGGCGGGCTTGGCCGATGCCGCGACGACAGATGGCGACTGGATCGACACCTGCGGGTTGGCTGAAAACGGGCACGTCGATAGAGGCTCCCAGCGATTGGAGCTGGTCCACGGCGGCCGGGCGATACACGTCGGCGGCGATCAATAGCGGCGGCCGGCCTCTTTCCTTGAATTGACGGGCTAACTTGGCAGCCATAGTCGTCTTACCACAGCCTTGCAGGCCGACGAGCATGACGACGGTGGGAGGGTGCTCGGCGAGATTGAGCGGGCTGTTGTTGCCCCCCAGAAGGGCGATGAGCTCGCTGTGGACGATTTTGACTAGCTGCTGGCCCGGGGTCAGGCTCTTGAGGACATCTTGGCCGAGGGCCTGCTCTTTGACCCGCTGAATAAAGTCTTTGGCAACCTTGAAGTTGACATCGGCTTCGAGCAGAGAACGGCGAATCTGGCGCAGCGTATCGTCGATGTTGCGCTCGGTGATGCGCCCCTGCCCGCGGAGCGAGCGGAAGAGGTCGTCAAAGCGTTCGCTAAGTCGGTCAAACATGGGCCGATGCGTCGAGTGGTAGAATGCGGCAAAGAAGCTAAAATATAAATTTAATATATAGATATAGCAACAGAGGCAGGTCAGCCGCGCAGGTCGGCGATGACGCGGGCTGGGTCAGGGGAGTTGAAGACGGCTGAGCCAGCTACTAGGCACTGGGCACCGGCACGGCGGCAGGCGGCTGCGTTGCCGGGATGAACGCCGCCGTCGATGCCGACGGGTATGTCTAGCCCACGGCGCTCGATTTCAGCGCACAGGTCGCGGATTTTGTCGAGGGCGGCGGGCTGGAAGGCTTGGCCGCCAAATCCCGGCTCCACGGACATGACCAAGACCGAGTCGAGTTCGTCGAGATAAGGGTAGAGGGCGGAGACGGGCGTTTTTGGGTTGACCGCGAGGCCGCACTGGAGACCGTGCTGGCGGATGGTGCCGAGTACGGCTTGGGCGGATTCGAGTTCCACATGGACGACGAGCGAGTCGGCACCCGCCTCTTTGAAGGGGCCGATAAAGGGCAAGGGGTCTTGCAGCATCAGGTGCGTGTTGAGTTCGAGGCGGGTGGTTTGGCGCACGGCCGCGACGACTGGCAGGCCAAAGCTGATATTGGGGACGAAGTGCCCGTCCATTACGTCTAGATGGAGAAAATCAGCCCCGCCGCGCTCGACGCGGCCGATGTCTTCGGCTAGGCGGGCAAAGTCAGCGGCCAAGAGGGAAGGGCCGATGCGCGTGGCGTTCATGGTTCCTCCCAATTGTCAAAGGCATCTGGCTTGGGGGGTGGTGCCGCGGCACTGACGACGAGGTCGATGCGGCTGTGGCGCGGGATGCGCTGTTCGCTCGTAGGGTCTTGGGCTAGGACTGTGCCGACGCGCTTTTGCTTGTCGATGCGTTTGGCGATGTGGCCGATGCGCAATTCGTATTTGCGTAGGGTGTCCTCTACGGCTCTGATGGACAGGCCGATTAGAGCCGGCACGCGCTTGAGGGCCGCGGGTGGGCCGTTGCTGACTTGGAGGTCAACCGCACTGTCGCGGGCGAGCTGAGCACCGGGGGGAGGCGACTGCCCGACGACAGCGCCCTCGGGGAGGGTATCTGAAGAGCGGTAGAGGATTTGGCCGATCTTTAGCTGGTTTTCCTCTAGTTGCAAACGCGCCTCGCGCAGGCTAACGCGGCGCACGTCGGGAACCTCGTAGTAGCGCGGTCCTTTGCTCACGGTCAAGACGATGCGCCGCCCTTGTTTGACCAATTGGCCGCCACTGGGGTCTTGAGTGACGACCGCATCGGCGGGAACGGTCTCGTGGTGTAGCGAATCGCCGATGGTCACCTTCAGTCTTGCTTCTTCGAGTCGGGCCGATGCCTCGGACGCGGAAAGGCCCTGGAGGTTGGGAATTTGGACGCTGGATGTGTCAACTAGGTACGGCATGATGACCGCGTCGAGTAGGATGAGGGCGATGATGCCGGCGATGAATGCGCCCGCGGCGAGCAGTCCCAAGTGGCGGAGGATGTTCTTCACGATGCGGCCTTGCGGATGCGCGCGGCAAAACTACCATCGCCGGCGTGTTGGCCCGGTATGGTCAGTACGTAGCGGCCGGCCCAGGACTGAGCCGGAAAGTGGGCATCGACGCGCTCTAGCTGAGCGGTCGGAGTCTGCTTTAAGAAGCCCTCGACAATGGCTTCGTTTTCCTCCTCTTCCAAGCTACAGGTGCTATACACCAAGACGCCGCCGGGCCGCAAGTGCTCGTAAGCGCGTTGGATGAGCACCTGTTGGCGTGCCGTCAATGCCGCAAATTCGGCGGGTTGGCGGCGCCAACGGGCGTCTGGTCGCCGCCCGAGTACGCCGGTGGCACTACAGGGTACATCGGCGAGGACGCGGTCGAAGGTACCGCACCCGGGTGTTGTGCCGTCGCGGACCACCGGACGGATAGCGCGCAGGCGTAGGCGGCGGGCGTTTTCGCGCACCCGCTTCAGGCGCGGCCGCGAAATGTCGGCCGCTACGACCCAGCCGCGGTCGGCCATGGCGATGGCCGCTTGCACGGCTTTGCCACCAGGCGCGCTGCACAGGTCGAGCAGGCGTTCGCCCGGCTGGGGGTCGAGCAGGGCCACGGCCAAGCCGGCGTTGGGGTCTTGGACTTGAAACAGTCCCTGCTGATATGCGTGCGAGGCAAAGAGATCCGCGCCGTTTGCCGCTCGATAAAAGCCCGGCCTCGCCTCGACTGGAGCTAGGTCGAGTTCGGCGATGGTTGCGCGGCTGGCGCGCAGCGGATTGAGGTAGATGTTGAGCGGGGCGGGCTGGTTGTTGGCCACGAGCAAATGCTCGGCGATTTCGCGGCCCCAGCGGCTGACCCAGCGCTCGACCAGCCACTCGGGATGGGAGTGGTACACCGCTAGGTAGCGCGTCGGGGTCTGCTGCTGATCGGGGTAGCGAACCTGCTCGCGTTGCCGCAGCAAGTTGCGGAGCACGGCATTGACCAGCGAAGCGATGCCGTGGTGCGTCAAGTGCTTGGCTAGCTCAACCGAGGTATGGACGGCTGCGGACTGGGGCACGCGGTCGAGCCAGAAGAGTTGATAGGTGCCGAGGCGCAGGATGTGGCGAGCCCAAGGCGAGAGTTGGGCGACCGGGCGCGCACAACAGGTGGCGATGATCCAATCGAGCCGCTTCTGCCACCGCACCACACCGAGGACTAGCTGGCGGGCGAAGCGCGCGTCGCGGTTGGTCGGCAAGCGCGCGTCAAGAGCTCGCAGCAGTTCGTCGAAAGGTCGGGCTTGCTGCTCTAGGTCGCGGAGGAGGTGTGCCGCTGCAAGGCGGGCTGGGTCGGGAGGACGCACGGCTCAGCGCAAGAGGAGCATGGCGCGGTGTAGCTCGGTCGAATCCGTCCGCAGACGGTAGATGTAGAAGCCGCTGGCCGCGGGTGCGCCGGTTGCCGACTGGCTATCCCAGTGGACCACGTGCCGCCCTGGGGATGTGCTCGCTGCAAAGGGCGTGGCCACCTTTTGCCCCATTAGGTTGAAGATGTCGATCTGGGCAAACTGAGTTCCTCCCTCGGGGATGGCGAAGGGGATTGCGGTGCCGGCGTTAAAGGGATTGGGGTAGTTCTGCGCGAGAATGGCTTCGCGCGGCCGCGCGAAGCCGGACGGCTCTGAGATGGACGTGGCAACATCCCCCCATACTACTTGGCTTTCAGCGCACGAGCCGTCGGCGCAGGTATTGAAAACGAGCGTGGTCGCCTGTTCGGCGTCGAGGAGCAGATAGGTCTGGCCGCGCTCGTCGCTAGTGGTCGTTATTTGCTGGGCTGCGCCGGCTGGGATGGGAATGGCCTCGTCGTTGATGAGCGCGTATGCCGGCCCTGCTCCGGGATTGGTAATGTCCCAAGTAAAAGACGCACCAGTGCGGAAGTGTCCAGCTTGCAAGAGGCGCGCCGACACGAGGATTTCGCCGGCGCTGCTTTCGGATATGCTGCCGGTACCGGCAGCAGAAAAGGAAGGGGTTTGCCTGACCGAGCGAAAGAAGATGCCATCCGACAAAGCCTGCCCGGCGGCGTCGCAGTAATTGCGCAAGAACGCGACTTGCGGGCGGATGTCGTCGCGCTCGTTAAAGGAAGGCCCGAGCGACACCACGTCGAGGTAGATGTCTATGGGGGTGGTAGGGCTGATGGAGTCGGCCAAGGTGAAAGCCATGCTGACGAGATCGCCTTCGCCCTCTATCCCTGCACCGCCGAGGGTCGCGATGCCCCATTGGGCGGTTTGGCCTTTTATTTGCGGGGCCCCTGGGGAAACAAAGGACTTGGCCCTCGCTGTTTCGCCTAGCGCGCCCGCGATCGCGGCGATCGCGTTGGCTGGTTCCCAACTAAATTCGAATTTGACTTGGCGCACGCCGCTCATGTTGCGCGCCGAGACGCTGAACTCCACGGTGCTATTGGCGGCAAACCCGCAAAAGGGGCCTTCTTCGCCGATGAAAATTTCGGCATTTGCATTGGGACCAGCAGCCGCGAGGCGGGGTAACGCGATGGCACCGAGGAGGACTATATAGCAAAGTAGCATGCCTTTTTCCCAAGTGATTAAGTTCAAAAAATACGGCGAGTAAATGTACGCAACGCTAGCGTCTAGGCAAGCGCACCGATCCCTCTCCTTGACCGGGTTTTGCCGCGTTTGATATTATTGGCTAAACTGCGTCAGACTAACTCCCAAGTATATGGACTATTGAAGATACTTATGCGCCGTTATCCCGTCTGGAATGTCCGCCACGACGATCCGTACGATAGCTTGATTGATGCCCTGCTTGTCGGTCGTGGCCTGACTCGCGCCGAATTGCAAGTCGGTCCTGAAGCCCTGCATCCGCCCGAGCAAATGCAGGACATGGCGACTGCGGTTGCGCGCCTAGAGCACGCCGTGCGCACTCGTGAGAAAATCGTCGTGTACGGCGATTACGACGTCGATGGGGTTTGCAGCACTGCCGTGCTGATGGATTTTCTCGAGCGGGTGGGTGCCGACTGCGATTGCCTTTTGCCCGATCGCCACAAGGACGGATACGGCCTCAAGCCGCCTGGGGTCGAGCGCGCCATAGCAAAGGGCGCGCGCGTCATCGTCACGGTTGATAATGGCATCTCGGCCTACGAAGCCCTAGAGTTGGCTGAGATGCGCGGCGTGGAGGTCGTCGTCGTAGATCATCACCAACAGCTCGCTGAATTGCCGCGCGCTCTTGCTATCATCAACCCCAATCGCCGCGATTGCACGTATCCGTTCAAGGACTTGGCTGGCGTTGGCGTCACCTTCAAGCTGGTGCAGGCCCTCAGCACAGCCTTTCTCGCCGGTGAGGAGCGCCGCCGTTATCTCAACGAACTGCTCGACTTAGTGGCCTTGGGGACGGTGGCCGATCTCGTGCCTGTGCTGGGGGAAAATCGCCTGTTCATCCAGCGCGGCCTACAGATCCTCCAACGCACCCAGCGCCTCGGGCTGCGCGCGCTCAAGAAGGTGGCCAGCTACCGAGACCAGCCCCTCGATGCCGCCAGTTTGGGTTTTCGCTTGGGGCCGCGGATCAATGTTGCTGGTCGTTTGAAGACGCCCGATATAGCGCTGCGGCTTTTGCGCTCGACAAGCGAGGGGGAGGCTGCGCAGTTGGCCGACGAACTCAACCGGCTCAACTCCCAGCGGCAGGCTTGGCAGCGGGAGGGCATACGGGAGGCCGAGGAACAGGTCGGCCCGGAGGAGGATGTGGAAGACCACATCATCGTGGTACGGGGGGAGTGGAAGTTGGGGATCGTCGGCCTGTTGGCCAGCAAGTTGTGCGAAAAATACGCCCGCCCCGCAGTCGTGTGTACCCAAAGCAGTGATCACGGCCTCTACGTAGGTTCGGCCCGCAGCATCCCCGGCTACGACATCAGCGCAGGAATCCACTCCTGCGAAGAGCATTTGAAAGCGCATGGCGGCCATCCGGCGGCCGCGGGCTTTTCGCTTGAAGCCGATGCCTTTGAGCACTTTCGCCTCGCGCTGATCGATCACGCCAACGCCCACATTAGTGCTGAGGCACTGCGACCCGCCTTGGACATCGACCTGATGCTCAAACCGGTCGATTTGACGCTAGACACAGTGGAGCAACTCGCCGCGCTAGAGCCTTTTGGCAACGGACACCGGCGGCCGGTTTTTGCCCTAGAGGACTGTCGGGTCGTTTGGGCGCGGCAGATCGGTTCCGGCCGCCACTTCAAGGCCGAATTGGAGGTGAGCGGCCGCCGCTGCGCGGCGCTGTGGTGGAACCAAAAAGACCTCGCGGACAAGGTGCGGCCGGGCGACCGGCTGAGCGCGGCTTTCGAGTTGGAGGCAGACACCTATACTGGCAACGGTGCTGTGCAGATGGTACTCAAGGACTTGTACTTGCGGCAGTCGGTAGCTTAGAGGCTTCCTGCAGAATTGGAGAATGCGAACGTGATAAGTTCCCAATACACCGAGGAATTGTGCATCCGGGACAGCGACGCCAAAATCGTCCTGTTGGTCGTCGATGGCTTGGGCGGGTTGCCCCATCCCGCCACGGGCAAGTCCGAGTTGGAGACGGCCCAGTTGCCCAACTTAGACGCGCTGGCCAAGGGGGGCACCTGCGGTCTGATTTCGCCGTTGGGGGCTGGCTTTACTCCGGGCAGCGGCCCAGCCCACTTAGCCCTCTTTGGCTACGATCCTTGGCAGAACCAGATCGGTCGCGGTGCCCTTTCGGCTCTTGGCTTGGGTCTGGACTTCGCTCGCGGCGATGTGGCGGCGCGCCTCAATTTTTGCACGGTGGATGCTGAGGGTCGGGTGTGCGACCGCCGCGCTGGCCGCATCCCCACGGAAAAAGGACGCCAGCTTTGCGAAGTGTTAAAAGCGGTCGCCGTGCCCGGGGTGGAGTTACAAGTCGCTGCTGAGATGGAGTACCGCGCTGGCGTGGTGTTGCGCGGCATGGGCTTGGGCGACCAAGTCTCGGATTCGGATCCGCAGGTGACGGGCGTGCCGCCCAAGTCTCTGACGGCCCTCGCGCCGGGTGCCGAGCGCACCGTTGAAGTGGCCAATGCCTTTCTAGAACAAGCTGCTGTCTTGCTCGCTGACGAACACCCGGCCAACATGGTGCTGCTGAGGGGATTTGGTCGCTATCCAGAGTTGGTGTCGATGGACAAGGCGTATGGGCTGAAGGCGCTGGGCATTGCTGGGTATCCCATGTATCGCGGGGTGGCCGGCGCTGTGGGCATGGATGTGGAAGCGGTCGGCTGGGATCTCGAATCCGAATTCGCCTTGCTCGAAAGCCGCTATGCGGACTACGACTTTTTCTACGTACACGTCAAGAAGACCGACAGCGCGGGCGAGGACGGCGATTTCGAGTTGAAGGTGCGGCTATTAGAGGAGTTGGATGCTTACATTCCGAGGTTGCTCGCGCTGCAACCCGAGGTGCTCGTCGTCACTGGCGACCACTCGACCCCGTCGATTATGCGCAGCCACAGTTGGCATCCCGTGCCCACGGTCATCGCTAGCCAGTGGGCGTTGGCCGACGCCGCGGATGAATTTTCCGAGCGCGGTTGCAGCGCTGGCTGTCTCGGAATCGCGCCGTCACCGAGCTTG
>VXZF01000461.1 GCA_009845645.1 Gemmatimonadota bacterium
CGATTTTCTCTTTTCGCGCCATCATGGCCTGCAGGTCCAAGCCCACTTCGCCCTGTCCGATCCCGTGGTGCCCCAATCCTCTCTTGGCTCTGTAAAATAAATCACTCGACTCCAGCAGGGCTTTGCTGGGGATACAGCCGACATTGAGGCAGGTGCCGCCGAGATAGCTTTTGTCGATACAGGCCACCTTCATGCCGAGTTCGGCCGCCTTGCTCGCAGCCACGTAGCCGCCTGGCCCTGCGCCGATGACCACTAAGTCGAATGCAGTGTCGCTCACAGTTGTTCCTTTTTGTATGGATGCGGCGCTGATTATACCTCTAACAGTAGCCGCGCTGGATCTTCCAACAGCTCTTTCAGCCGCACCAAAAACGAGACCGACTGCTGGCCATCGACGAGCCGATGATCGTAGGACAGCGCCACGTACATCATCGGCCTAATCACCACTTGGCCTTCAACGGCCACGGGCCGCTCTTGGATCGCGTGCATTCCGAGAATGCCGCTTTGCGGCGCGTTGAGAATCGGCGTGGAAAGCAGCGAGCCAAAGACCCCGCCGTTGGTGATAGTAAACGTACCGCCGCTTAGCTCATCCATGGCCAGCTTGTTGTCGCGGGCACTCAGCGCGAGGCGTTTGATGTTGCTTTCGAGTTGGGCGATGGACATCTGATCGGCGCGGTGCAAAACGGGCACGACTAGACCGCGCTCCGTGCTCACCGCGATCCCCAAATTGACGAAGTCGTGATACACAATGTGCGTGTCGTCGATCTGCGCGTTGATCGCTGGAAACTCGCCGAGCGCGAGGACGGCAGCCCGCGAAAAGAACGACATCAGACCGAGCGATGAGCCGTGGACTTGGGCAAAGCGCTCCTTGTACTTGGCTCTGAGCTGCATCACCGCACTCATGTCGATTTCGTTGAAAGTCGTCAGCATGGCCGCGTTGTGCTGCGCGGCGACCAAGTGCTCGGCAATGCGCTGACGGAGCCGACTCATTGGCTCGCGGCGGGTGAGATCGGGACTGGCGGGCGAGGGGGGTGGTTGAGCGGGTTCGGGCGGAGTGGATTCAGGCTCAGGTGGCGGAGCAGGTTTGGGTACAGGTGGTGGTTGGTCAGGTTCAGGTGCAGGCGATGGTTGAGCAGGTTCGGGCGCGGATAGAGCTTCTAGATGGGCGAGCACGTCTTTTTTCGTCAGCCGTCCGTCCTTGCCCGTGCCCTCAATGGCAGTTGGATCCAACTCGTGTTCTTCGACTAAGCGGCGCACGGCTGGGCTTAGGACGGGTTCGGGTTTGGGCGCGGCGGGTTCGGGTTTGGACGCCGGAGCCGGAGCGGCAGCTTGTGCTGTTTCATCTATCTCCGCTACTACCGCTCCTATGGCTAGCGTGGTGTCGGTAGATTGTAGGTGTTTGAGCGCGCCGCTGGCAGGGGACGGTAGCTCGACATTGGCCTTATCGGTCTCTAACACGCAAAGCGGCTCGTCCCGCTCGACGCGCTGGCCGTCGCCCTTGAGCCATTCGAGGAGAATTACCTCGCTGACCGATTCGCCCATGCTCGGTATTTCGACTTGTACTGACATGCAAATGCTCCTAACCAGATTGCCGCCGCTGATGCAGCACCACTTCGCGGCTGCGGCCTAGTGCTTGTTCGACGATTTCTCGTTGCTCGGTTTCGTGCAGGTGCCCGGAGCCGGTGGCCGGGCTAGCCGCTTCGTCGCGGCCCACGTAGTTCAGCGCGCAGTGCGCGGGCAGCAGTTCGTCCAAGAGAGGTTGAACGAAGCTCCAAGCGCCCATGTTCTGCGACTCTTCTTGCACCCAGTAGAACTGCTTAGCTGCGGGATAGCGATCAAACGCAGCTTGGAGTTCGGCGGTTGGGAACGGATAGAGTTCCTCGACGCGCAGCAGCGCTACTTCGTCGCTGCCGTTCTGCTCGCTGCGGGCAGCCACCAGGTCGTAGTAGATCTTGCCGGTGCATAACACCACCCGGCTGACGGCGGCTGGATCGGCGACGTCTGCGTCGTCGATGACTCGCTGGAATGTCCCCGAGGAAAACTCTTCTAGCTCTGAGACGCATTGCTTGTGTCGTAGGAGACTCTTGGGGGTCATCAGCACCAGCGGCTTGCGGAAGTTGCGGTGCATTTGCCGTCGCAAGATGTGAAAAAGTTGCGCGGGCGTGGTTGGATAAGCCACCTGCATGTTGTTTTTGGCGCACGATTGCAAGAAGCGCTCCAACCGCGCACTGGAGTGCTCTGGCCCCATGCCCTCGTACCCATGCGGCAATAGCAGGACCAAGCCGCTCATCCGCTGCCATTTGGCTTCGCCACTAGAGAGAAATTGGTCAATGACCATTTGCGCGCCGTTGACGAAATCGCCGAACTGGGCCTCCCACAAGACCAAGCGCCTCGGGTCCGCCGAGCTGATTCCGTACTCAAAACCGAGTACTGCTAGCTCCGACAGCATGGTGTTGATCACGACGAAGTCGGCCTGATCCCGCTCCAGGCACTGCAAGGGGACGTGCTCCGCGCCCGTTTCGGTGTCGTGCCAGACGGCGTGGCGATGGGCAAAGGTGCCGCGCTGGGTATCTTGGCCAGTCAGGCGCACCGCCACGCCCTCCCGCAGCAACGAGCCGAAGGCCATCACCTCGCTGCAGCCCCAGTCGATGGGTGCTTGGCCAGCGGCCATGGTGCGGCGCGCTTCGACCATCCGCTGGATTGTGCGGTGCAGCGAGAAGCCCTCGGGGACTTGGGTCGCCCGCTCGACGATCCGCTGCAGGATTTTGGCATCGACGGCCGTTTGGGCGCTCCAGTCATCGGGTGCCCAAGTCAGGCCCTGCCAGACGCCCCCGAAGGACGAAATCTGGGGCTGGACTTGTAGGCGGCGGGCGATTTGCTGGGCTTCTTCGAGCCGGGTGCGAATTCGCGCGCGAATATCGTCGGCTTCCTCTTGGGAGATTTTGTTTTGCGCAATGAGCTGGAAGGAATAGAGATGGAGGATCGTCGGATGCTCGGCGATCTTCTTGTACATCAGCGGCTGGGTCAGGGTAGGGTCGTCGGCTTCGTTGTGGCCGTGGCGGCGATAACACCACAAATCGATAAAGACATCCACCTTGAAGCGGTGCCTGAATTCCATCGCCACCCGCGCCGCTTGTACTACGGATTCGGGGTCATCGGCGTTGACGTGAAAGACAGGTGCCTGAATCTCCTTGGCTATGTCGGTCGGGTAGGGGGTAAAGCGCGTCTCGTCGGCTTGGGCGGTGTAGCCGAGTTGATTGTTGATGATGATGTGGACGGAGCCGCCGGTGCGGTAGCCGGGCAATTCGGAGAGATTGAGAGTCTCGGAGACGATGCCTTGGCCGGTAAAGGCGGCCTCACCGTGGATGAGTACTGGGACCACCCGCTCTCCTTCGTCGTCGTGCAAGTAGGCTTGCTTGGCATAGACGATGCCCTCGATAACCGGATCGACTAGCTCTAGGTGACTAGGATTAAAACTGAGCGAGAGATGGACTTTGCGTCCCTCCTCGGTGACGTGGTCATGGGAATAGCCCTTGTGGTATTTGACATCGCCCTCGTCGTCGTCGCGGTCGGTGCGATCGGCTCCCTCGAACTCGGCGAGGATTTCCTCGTAGGGCTTGTGCAAAAGGTGTGCCAGCACGTTGAGCCGACCGCGATGAGCCATGCCGATGACCATCTCTTCGACACCTAACTTGGAGCCAGTGCTGACCAGTTCGTCCAAGAGCGGCACCATGGACTCGGCCCCTTCGAGCGAGAAGCGCTTTTGCCCGACGTAGCGCGTGTGCAAAAACTGCTCAAACTCCTCGGCGGCGATCAGGCGTGCCAGCACCCGCCGCGTCTCGTCTTCAGACAAGTTGGGATTGTTGAGGCAAGGCTCGACCCGCTCTTGCAGCCAGTCGCGTTGCTCCTTGTCTGGGATATCCATGTATTCGACGCCAATGGAGCGGCAATACGTGGTTTTCAGCTTGCTCAACAGGCCTTTTAACGTGCCGTCCGTACGGCCGAGGAAGCTGCCGTTGCCCACGGTCTTGTCGAGGTCTTCTTCGGCGAGGCCAAATTCTATCAGATCCAACAGCGGCAGGCTCCGGCGATCGTACCCCAGCGGGTCGAGTCGGGCGACGAAGTGGCCCATTTGCCGATAGGCCTGCACAAGGGCTTGGACGCCTTCGAGGACCAAAAGGCCTTCAGTGGCTTCTTCTATGGACTGCAAGGCTGTTTGGTCTGGTTCTGGTTCGCTGGCGGGCACCGAGCGCGCGAAGCCAAATTCAAAGCCGCGGAAGAAGTGTTGCCACTCTTCTGGGATCGCGCTGGGATCGCGCTGGTATTGCTCGTAGAGACTTTCAATGTACTCGGCGTTTTCACTGTGCGTAGCAAATGACATAGGAACCTCCAGTTCCATAGACTAGATTCTGAAAATAGACATTATATACATAGGTGCAAAAATAAGCTCGTCGCGCCGCAGCAATCCTTGAGGGTTTTCACGGCAGCACCTACATTTTATTGAACCTCTTCCCTTTAGAAAGTATCCCATGCTACTCGCCTTTGTCGGCCCCTCGGCCCTGTCGTCCCTTCGCCGTCGGTCGCTCCTAGCGCGCTGCCAGCGTTGTGCGCCCGAAGTTGAGGATTTAAGCGCTACGTACTTCTATGCCGTGCAATGTGTGCGCGCCTTAGCTGACGACGAGATGGCGCGGCTCATGCGCATCCTCGATGTGGACGCTACCCTACCGGAGCGGGCGCACAACGAGGTGGCCATTGGTCCGCGGCCGGGCACGACGTCTCCGTGGTCGAGCAAGGCTACGGACATCCTCAGAAACTGCGGCCTCGAATTCGTGCATCGCGTCGAGCGCGGCACGCTGTATGCCTTTGCCGCCGATACCGTGCCCAGCGTGGACTTCGACGAGCTCAGTCGAGTCGTCTTGCCGCTACTCTACGACCGCATGATTGAGGCTCCGCTCGACTCCTTAGAGACCCTCTTTCGCCGCGTGGATCCTGCGCCGCTAGTCCACATCCCGGTGCAGGCCGAGGGGCGGTGTGCGCTCGTGGATGCCAACCGCGAGATGGGTTTGGCTCTCTCGGACGAGGAAATTGACTATGCGCTGCACGCCTTTGCCGGCCGCGACCCGACCGATGTGGAACTGATGATGTTTGCGGTAGTCAACTCCGAGCACTGCCGCCACAAAATTTTCAACGCCGATTGGATCATCGACGGCCAGCACGAGGCGCGCTCGCTCTTCGCCATGATTCGCCACACGCACGCGGCTCATCCAGGAGGCACGGTTAAGGCGTATTCCGACAATGCCGGTGTGATCGAGGGTTTTGATGTACCGGTCTTTGGTCCGCAGTTAGACGGGGATTTTCGCTATGGCTATCGCCAGCGGCAGACCCACGTCTTGATCAAGGTCGAGACCCACAACCATCCCACTGCCATTGCGCCCTATCCCGGAGCCTCCACTGGAGTCGGGGGGGAGATCCGCGACGAGGGGGCGGCTGGCACGGGCGGTTGGTCGCAGGCGGGCCTGTGTGCCTTTTTCACCTCGCATCTGCGCCTGCCCGAGTTTGCCCAGCCGTGGGAAAAAGAGCGAGCTGCTTTCCCGGACCGCTTGGCAACCCCGCTCGCCATTATGACCGAAGGGCCAATCGGCGGCGCGGCTTTTGGCAATGAATTCGGTCGGCCCAACATCCTCGGGATGTTTCGCACCTTGGAAGACGACAGCACTGGGGTGTGGCGCGGCTACCACAAGCCGATTATGGTTGCCGGTGGCGTCGGCCTCATCGACGCTGCGCACGTGGAAAAGAAAACTCCGACTGAGGGCGATTGCGTCATTCAGCTCGGGGGGCCGGCCATGCTCATCGGCCTCGGCGGTGGCGCGGCCTCTAGCATGGACACGGGTGCTAACAACGAGGACCTCGACTTTGCTTCGGTGCAGCGCGACAATCCCGAGATGCAGCGCCGCTGCCAAGAACTAATCAGCCGCTGCATCTCACTCGGTGCGGAAAATCCCATCATCAGCATCCACGATGTGGGGGCCGGTGGTTTGTCCAACGCCTGTCCGGAGTTGGTGGCAGACGTGGGGGCGCGTTTTGATTTGCGCGCCATTCAAAACGACGACCCGGGCATGAGTCCGATGCAGATTTGGAGCAACGAGGCGCAAGAGCGCTACGTGCTGGTGGTGGGCCGCGCCGATTTGAATCGCTTTGCCGAGCTGGCCGCACGCGAGCGCTGCCTGTTTGCGGTCATCGGCGAGGTGACTGGTGATGGGACGCTATCGCTCAACGACGCGCTACTCGGCGACAAGCCCATCGACGACCTCGACCTAGCGGTGATTTTGGGCAAGCCGCCCAAGATGCTGCGCCGGGCGATGCGCCGCCAGCCCGTGCGGCAGTGCCTCGAC
Source organism: Gemmatimonadota bacterium (assembly GCA_009845645.1). GTDB lineage: Bacteria > Latescibacterota > UBA2968 > UBA8231 > UBA8231. The sequence continues at coordinate 6,390 of VXZF01000461.1, forward strand.
CTAGGGGAGCCTTCGATAGCTGAGGCTGCTGAGCGCGTGCTCCGCTTCCCAGCCGTAGCAGCCAAGACCTTCCTCATCACCATTGCCGACCGCACGGTTACTGGCCTAGTGGCCCGCGATCAGATGGTCGGCCCCTATCAGGTTCCAGTCGCGGATTTGGCCCTGACCTGTCACTCCTTTCAGGGATATACCGGGTCGGCCATGGCCATGGGTGAGCGCACGCCGCTCGCCTTGGTGGATGAGCCAGCGTCTGGGCGCATGGCCATTGCCGAAGCCGTCACCAACATTGCCGCGGCGCACATTGGCCCGATTCACCGCATCAAGCTGTCGGGGAACTGGATGTGCGCCTGCGGCGAAGAGGGCGAAGACGCGGCTCTGTACGACACTGTGCGCGCCGTGGGGTTGGAGTTTTGCCCGGCGCTGGGGGTGTCGATCCCAGTGGGCAAAGACTCGCTGTCCATGCGGGCGGTGTGGGAAGACGCCGAGGGTGCGGCGCACAAAGTGGTCGCGCCATTGAGCTTGGTCGTCTCGGCCTTTGCACCAGTAGAAGACGTGCGCCGCCACGCCACGCCCGATCTAAAGCGAGGCGGTGACACCCGGCTGTTGCTCGTGGATTTGGGCCGCAGACGAAACCGCCTCGGCGGCTCCTGTCTAGCCCAAGTGTACAACCAAATCGGCAGCGAGGCTCCAGACGTAGATGCCGGCGATGTGCGCGGCTTGTACGAGGCCGTGCAGAACTTGCTCGACCAAGATCTCGTACTCGCGTATCACGATCGTTCCGACGGCGGCCTTTTCACGGCGGTGGCCGAGATGGCGTTTGCTGGTCGCTGCGGTGTGGAGTTGGAAATTGGTGTGTTGGGCCGCGACCCGCTCGCCGCGCTCTTTTGCGAGGAAGTGGGCGTTGTGATCCAATATCGCGCCGAAGATGAGGAAGCCGTGTACAAGGCCTTTGAGGACCAGGGCATCGCCGATTTGGTGCACGACGTGGGCCAGCCTGTTGACGACTTACATCTGCGCGTTTGTCGCGACGGCGATCTCGTCTATGACGCCTCGCTGCTCGATCTCCACGCGGCGTGGGCTGAGCTGACGTATCGGATGCAGGCCCACCGCGACGACCCGGACTGCGCTCGCGAGGAGTACGAAGCCCTTGCCGATGGCCAAGACCCAGGCCTGAATTTCCACTTGGCGCACGAAGTCGCTCCGACCATAGGAGGGAAGGCACGGCCCCGCGTGGTCGTGCTGCGCGAGCAGGGCATCAACGGCCAGGTGGAAATGGCCGCGGCCTTTGACGCAGCCGCCTGCGAGGCGGTTGACGTGACTATGACCGATCTGTTGGAAGGCCGTGTCGAGTTGAGTTCGTTTCACGGGCTGGCTGCCTGCGGCGGTTTCAGCTACGGCGATGTGCTTGGGGCCGGGGCTGGCTGGGCACGTTCGATCCTCTTCCACGACCGCTTGCGCGAGCAATTCACCGCCTTCTTCGAGCGGCCGGATGCCTTTTCCCTAGGGGTGTGCAATGGCTGCCAGATGCTGTCGCATCTCAAGGAGTTGATTCCGGGCGCAGCCGCCTGGCCGCAATTTGTGCGCAACCGCTCCGAGCAGTTTGAGGCGCGGCTCGCCACCGTAGAGGTGCTGGAGAGTTGCTCGGTGCTCTTGCGCGGCATGGAGGGGTCGCGTTTGCCCATTGCGGTGGCGCACGGCGAGGGCCGCGTCCAATTCGGCGATGAGCGGGCACTGGGACGAGCGCAGATAGAAAATCAACTTTGCTTGCGCTACGTGGATAACTACGGCGATCCGGCCGAGCGCTATCCGTCCAATCCCAACGGCTCGCCCGCAGGACTGACCGCTTTCACTAGCGCCGATGGCCGCGCCACCATTATGATGCCACACCCGGAGCGCGTTTTCCGCAATGTCCAGCTATCTTGGCGTCCGGCAGAGTGGACGGGCGAAGAAGGGCCTTGGCTCAAGCTATTTCAAAACGCCCGCGACTTTGCCGACCAAAGCTAGGTTGACGCCTTCTCCAGGCGCAGCCAAACTATATCCCCACTTAATTTCTCACATCAGTCCAAGCTAGGAGCATTCATGACCGCACCCATCCGCTGGGGAATCCTGGGCCCGGGTAGCATTGCCCACAAGTTCGCCGTCGGCCTCCAGGCCATTTCCGAAGGAGAGTTAGTCGCCGTTGGCTCGCGCGATCAGCAGCGCGCCGACGCCTTTGCCGACCAGTACGGTGCCCCCAACCGCCACGCCTCGTACGAAGCCCTCAGCGCCGATCCCGACATCGACGCGGTGTACGTGGCCACCCCTCACCCCT
>VXZF01000150.1 GCA_009845645.1 Gemmatimonadota bacterium
GGGTATATGCCCAAAACTGCAAAAAGAAAGAGGCAGATTCTATGGGATTCGATGTCAAGTGGGAGCGCATACAGGGTATCCTAATCGCGATAATTCTCGGTCGTATCGACAGCAGCAATGCCGATGAATTTCAAAAGGTCTTGGAGGCTGAAATAAATTCCGCCGACCAAGCCTTACTCTTGGACTTTGAGCGCGTTTCCTATATCAGCAGCGCAGGCCTTCGGGTTGGTCTGATAATGGCTAAGCAGTTCAAGGCACCGGGCAAGCAATTTGGCATTTGCGCGCTCTCCGATTCGGTGCGCGAGGTCGTCGTCGCCAGCGGCTTCGATGAGATCATTTCGATTTACGAGTCTCAAGATGCGGCAATTGGCGAATTTAAGAAGAATTAAGCAGACCCCTATCCCAACAACCACTTCACACGAGGAGTAATAAAGATGAGCGACATCAACAACGAAGAAAAAATCGGACAGATTAGAAGCTCAGTCGATTTAAATGTCTTGGGGGAGAACATACTAGATATTGCTGATTTCACAGTTGAGAAATACGAGTTTAGGACTGACAGCACCCTCTCTCCCGAGATGCGTGCAGAAGCAGTCGAGAAGATAAAGGACGCATTGTGGAACAGGGTTGAGGAAATGAGATTGCGGCGCAAGCAAATTCTGGAAACGATATTCAACTTAGCGGAAGAGACGCTCAATGAAGTAGTCAATAAAAAGTAATCTCGCCCTAAGAAGCCTTTTTAAAATTCCCAGTACACCCCGAGCGCGAGCGCATATCCGCCGACTTCAAGCGGTGCAAAAGCGACGTGTAAGGCGAGTGTAGTCTACTCGGGAATTTTAAGAAGGCTTTTGCGTTCTATATCGCCGAGGAGATTCCAAGAAAATGAATTCACCAAAGTCCGAAGATGCCGTTGCCATCGTAGGATACAGCTACCGCATGCCAGGCGAAATCGGCACCGACGACGATTTCTGGCGGCTGCTCAGCGAACGCGAGATTGTGCAGGAACCCGTAACCAAGCGCTACGGCAGAGGCTACCGGCCAATCGGCGACTTCTCCGGCCCAGGGCGGTTTGCCAGTCCCTACGAGGGGCTGATCCGCGAGGATGGAGAAAAGAGCTTTGATCGCAGTCTCTTTGGGATGTCGCACCACGAAATGCTGTCAGCCGATCCGCACGTGCGGATGCTGTTGACCTGCACTTGGGAGACCTGCGAACGGGTCGGCTGGGATTTGCAGTCGTTGCGCAACAGCCGCACGGGCGTGTTCATCGGCGCGCAAGTTCCAGCGACGTCCAACTGGCGCCGGCCGCTGGGGGCAACTGAGTTTTCCATCGCCAGTATCAGCGTGGCCATGCTGGCCAACCGCATCTCCTACCACTTCAACTTGATGGGGCCGTCGCTCGCCTGTTGCACGGCTTGTTCCGCCAGCTTGACCGCGTTGCACACGGCGATCAATGCGTTGCACTCCGGCGACTGCGACCAAGCCTTCCTCGGGTCGGCCAATTACCTCGGATCGGCCCGACTCAGCACAGGCTTCAATGCGTTGGGCGTGATCAGTTCGGACGGGAAGTGCCACTCCTTCGACGCGGAAGCTAATGGGTACATGCGCTCGGAAGGGGCGTTTGTCTTTGCGCTCAAACCCCTAGCCGCGGCCGAACGGGACGGGGATCCCATCCACGCCGTGGTGGAGGCGACCGCGGTCAATTCGGCTGGTGCCGCCGACGGCAGCGCCGGCCTAGCGCAGGGGCGGTACATCACCGCACCGACCCGCCATGCACAGGTGGAGTTAATGCGCACAGCCTATGCCCGTGCGGGCCGCACGCCGCAGGAGTTCGACTATATCGAAGCCCATGCCACCGGCACCGTGGTCGGCGACCGGATCGAGGGCAACGCCATCGCCGCAGCGTTCGGCGGCGTCGAGCGCGACGTGCCGCTGCGGGTTTCGGGCGTCAAGAGCAACGTGGGGCACATGGAAGCCGCCGCGTTCAGTTGCGCCTTGCTCAAGATCGTGCTAATGATGCAGCGGCGCACTTTCGCGCCGGTGTCGAAGAATTACCTAGTGCCGAATCCGGAGATCGACTTCGAAAGTTGCCCGATGCAGGTGCAGACCGACTGTGAACCGTTCCCCGACCACCCGGTGGTGGTCGGCATCAACTCGTTCGGCTTTGGCGGATCCAACGGGCACTGCGTGGTGCGCGAATACCGCCCCGAGCAACCCCGAGTCTGGTCGGGGCCGCTGGCACCCAAGGCAGGCTTCATGATCCCCCTGTCGGCGCGCACATCCGGCGCGCTGGAAAAGAGCGCGCAACAGCTAGGGGAAACGCTCGCTGAGCAGGAGCTGAATCTCTATGCGCTGGCGGGCAATCTCAGCCGCCGCCGCACCCACTTCGCCGCGCGCACCTCGTTCGCAGTACGCACCCAACAGGAACTAATTGAGGCACTAAAGGGCTTTGCGGAAGATCCAACGCCCATCGCCACGGTCGATGAGGGCGAGCGGCGGATCGCCATGGTGTTTTCCGGCCAGGGCACGCAGTGGGCCGGTTGCGGCCGCGCCCTCTACGACGCCGACCCGGTTTTCCGCCGCGTTATTGATACCATTGAGGAACACTGGCGAGATTACTCAGATATCTCGCTGCGCGAGGCATGTTTCTCCGCCCCCCAAGAGGCGCTCAATGAGGTACAGCTAGCCCAACCCGTCATCTTCATGATCCAGTGCGCCCTAGTAGAATTATTCAAGACTTGGGGAGTCTATCCAGACTGCGTCGTCGGCCACAGCTCCGGTGAAGTAGCCGCCGCTTATGCCTGCGGGGCACTGTCCCTAGCGGATGCGACGCACCTAGTTTTCCATCGCGCCACATTGCAGCAGCGCAGGGCTGGTTCCGGTCGCATGTTAGCCATCGGCCTCGACCGGCCGGGTTTGGAGGAATTGCTCGACGCGTTGCAGGTCCCCTTTCGGCCCGAAAACGATCAGGCAACGCAGGTCGAAATCGCCTGCGAGAACGCGCCGGCCAGTACAGTCATTTGCGGCAAGGAAACCGCTTTGCAGCCCATTGTAGAAGAATTGGAGCAGCGCAACCTGCAGAACCGACTAATTCCGGGCAATATCGCCTTCCATTCCAGTGCCATGGATCCGCTCAAAGACGATGCCCTGGCAGCCCTGTCCTTCCTGAACGATTGCAACTTCGATGCCGACGTCCCACTCATTTCCTCGGTGACTAGTGAGCGAACGGAGCGGCTGGACAGCGCCTACTGGTGGGCGAATATCCGCCAGCCCGTGCGGTTCGCCGCGGCGATGGAAACCATCATGCGGGATTATCGGCCCGATGTCGTCTTGGAAGTCGCTCCACACAGCGCCTTGCAACCCACCATCGCGCAGTGTCTGGAAGGCAATGCTCAGGAAGCGGCCTGCATTCCGACGCTCATGCGCGACTCCGATGTCTGCCTCGGCTTCCAAGAAGCCCTAGGAGCGCTATTCAGAGCCGGAGTAGAATTAGACTTCGCCGCGCAGTACCCGCGCCCCGAACCGATTGTCCACCTACTGCCCGGCTATCCGCGCGACGATCAGGGGGAAGCCGACGAGATGAGCGATGACGAGATGTTCCTCAATCTGGGCGAGTACGCCCACGGTCCGCTGATCGGACATCAGGTGCCGTGCGAACACCTGCTGTTCGAAGCGCGGCTATCAGAGCGGGACTTTCCCTGGCTGGCAGAGCACCGCGTACACCATGCCTCGATCATGCCGGCGGCTGGGTACATCGAACTGCTCCTACAGGCGTTCGAGGGCGTTCCGCTGCATGTCGAAACGCTCGAATTTCTCCAGCCGTGTCCGATCCCCAGGACGCCGGTGCGGCTGCATACCGAGTTGTTTCCGGTTGCCAATGCGCCGGACGAATTCACCTTCACCATCTCGTCCCGCTCCTACGAAACTGAGGCGCACAGCGAATTGCACTCCCGCGGCAAGGTGCGCCTGGTGAGCAGCGACCACCCAGTAAACGTGCCGCTGCGCCTAGCGGATATCGACACCACTCCATTCGAGCCCTACTACTTCGTGGGCGAAAGCGATTTCTACGAGCGCGTGGACGCCAGCCTCGGCGAAACCTTCCAGTACGGTCCTTATTTCCAGAACATCCAGCGCGTTTTAAGCGACAACAGTACGGGCGACTATCTGTTCGATGTCGAGATGGATGAAGAGTTATGGACAACTGGTCGCGAGGAAGGATACGTCGCCAACCCCGCGCTGCTCGACGGCGGGCTGCAGATCTTCCTCTATCATCTGCTGCGCGCGACGGACATCTTCGCCCTCCCGCAGCGCGCTACAGGTGTGACGTTTCTGCGTCCGCCGACCGGACCGCGTCTCACCTGCCACGTGAAGAAAGACCCAGATTGGGCGGATGTGAACGAACTGGGGCAGTTCACAGAACGGCGCGGCGAGCGCTCCGGAGGCAGCATCCGTTTCTACGATGGCGCTACAGGCGATCTGATTTTGTGTATTGACGCGTACGTCTCCTTCAACTCCAACCCACGCTGGAACGACCTGCCGCACAGCAAGCACATCGTCTCTTGGCAGCCCAAGTTCGTCGCCGACGCGCAGTCTTTCCTGCACCGCCTGCCGGACGGCGAGATCGAGCCCGCTGCATTGATCGCCGCCCTCGAGCAACCCGGCGACGGCGACCGCTACGCCTGCCACGTCGTCGAGTTCGCGGGCGGACACCCCCCTGAGCAAACCATCCTCAATCAATGCCTCGACTACCTCGGGAGCGCCGATGCGCAGACTGAGTTCTGGCTGGTCGGCGATACGCAGGAGCATACCCGTGCTCACTACGACGCCTTCCATAGCCACGATGCCGCCCTGCGCTTTGCCTGCCTTGATCTCGCCACGGAGCAGACACCGGAACTAGGTACCGGCCTTCTGCGGCCGCACGCCGCCGAAATTCTCTTGCTCCATGGAGACGCCGCGGAGTTGGGGACGGAACAATGGCGCTTGCTGCGCCATCTAGCGGTCCCCGGTGGCTTAGCACTAGTCGCGCACGCCGAAAGCGAAGCCATTGAGCCGGACGCCGGCTGGACCAAGGTGATCACCGACCAGCGCACCACCTTGCTACAAGCCCCGCACACCGCCGCGGACGTCCCCGAACCGCAACAACTGCCCGGCCCCCGCTGGGTAATCGGCGAGCCGGACAGCCTGTCGGATCAGTGGCTGGCGCTCCTCGATTCGCCCGAGGTGTCCGCCATTCCCTATGCGGATCTAGCGGACGACCGCATCGACGCACTTGCCGACTGGCCAGCGGCAGCCGACCTACAGGCAATCGACATCTTCTGCGGCTCTGACCCACACGACCCGACCGGCGAAAAGCTGACGGCGCGCCTAGTCGCCTTCGTCAAGGCGCTGATACCCTTCCGGGTGGCGCAGGCGCGCTGCCCTTGCCGCTTGACCGTGGTGACGCGCCGCGCCGCGTTAGAGGTGGCGAACCCGCGCGCGAGTGCCGTGTGGGGAGCGGTCCGCAGCATAAACCAAGAGATCGCCGCGGACGTAGGCACGGAGGCGCAAATTGATTTCCGGCTGGTCGATCTAGGCACCCCGGAGGATCTACAGACGCTGGCTTGGCTCGGCACGTGCGACCTGCGCGAGCGTGAACTGGCGGTGCGCCACAAACGGGTATGGACGCCGCGACTGATCAGTATCCGGGAGCGGTCTCCGCTCGTACCAGCGGGTGAAGAAACCCCGTACCGGCTGACCCTAGACAATCCAGGGCAAATCGGCGGCCTACAGATGAAGACCTACCAACCCGCATCTCTAGGACCGCACGATGTAGAGATCGACGTGGCAGCCGCGGCGCTCAACTTCCGCGACGTCATGGTGACGCTGGGGTTGCTGCCGGCCCTGTCCTACGAACGCTCGGCGCTGGGCCGCACGGTGGGGATGGAGGCCAGCGGAATCGTCCGCCGCGTCGGCGATGCCGTGCGCGCGTGCCGCGTCGGTGACGCCGTGGCCTTTACCCAAGGCGGATGTATCACCAATCGCGCCGTGGTCAACGAACACCTAATATTCGCCAAACCCGCATCTCTGAGCATGGAGGAGGCCGCTTCGGTACTGTCAGTTTACGTCACCGCGTACTATTCGCTGATTCATCTGGCCCGCCTGCGCAAGGGCCAGCGCGTCCTCATCCACTCAGCCATGGGCGGCGTCGGCCAAGCGGCCATCGCCCTAGCCAAGCACGCGGGAGCGGAGATCTATGCCACGGCTGGCAGCGAGAGCAAGCGCGAGCAACTGTGCGCACTGGGCGTGCGCGCAGCGTTCGATTCGCACAGCTATGACTGGTACGACGAACTGATGATAGCGACCGGCGGAGAAGGAGTTGACGTGGTCCTGAACTCCCTCGCTGGCCGCCACATCACCCTGTGTCTGGAGGCGTTGCGGCCGGGCGGCTGGCACTGCGAGATCGGCAAGGTCGATATCTACTCCGACAACGCGCTCAGCCTGAGCGTCTTCCGCAAGAACTTGCGCTTTGCAGCAATCGACATCGACCGCATGATGAGCGACGACCCAGTGCTGGCACACGAGCTTTCGCAGGAGTGCATGAACCTGCTGGAGCAAGGTGCCGTGCCGCCGTTGCCGATCACCTCCTTCCCCTACCGCGACTATGCCCAAGCCCTGCGCTTGATGACCACCGGCCAGCACACCGGGAAACTGGTCCTACAGGCACCGGAGAAACCGAGCGACCACTCACTCCCGATTGTCGATCTGCGCCCATTCCTCGACCCCGACGCGACCTATCTAGTCACCGGCGGAATGGGCGGATTCGGCAAGCTGTTGCTGCCCTATCTAGCGTCCGCTGGTGCGCGTCATCTCACCTTGCTAGACCGCGACCCGCAGCGCCGCCGCAGTGTGGACTGGGTGCGGAAAACCAGTGCTCTGTGGTACCTCGCGGAAGAGGAAGAGATAGAGATCGACATCGTCCAAGGCGACATCGCCGAAGAGGCGGACGTCCGGCGCTGTATCGCCGAGTTGCAGCGGCCGCTGAAGGGCGTATTCCATCTCGCGGGCACGTTGGACGATTGCCTGCTAACCGACCTGACGAACGAATCGCTGGCCAAGGTATTTGCACCCAAGGCGCGCGGTGCCCTCAATCTCCATCTGGCGACGGACGATTGCCCCCTCGACCACTTCGTGCTGTTCTCCTCCATCGCCTCGACGTTGGGCAACCCGGGACAGATCAACTACAGCGCCGCCAACGGTTTTGTGGACGGCTTAGCGGCATTCCGCCGCCGCCAGGGGCTGCCCGCACTGTGCTACAACCTCGCCGCGGTCGCCGAGGCTGGCATGGCCTCGCGCAATCTGCACGTGCTGCGCCTAACGCGGTCGTCGGGCATTCCGCCGATCAGCGCCGATTTCGCCATTACTAACCTCGACTACGCCATGCGCAGCATGGACGACCAGGATCACCTGATCACCGCCCTGTTCGCCCGCCCACCATTGACAGTTGACTCGCCCGATTACATGCGCACCGGACGCGTGCTCAACAACCCGGATGCATTCGCGGTCGATACCGGCGGCCAACTTACGCTGGACACCGTAGTGGATCAGATCGCCAGCAAGGTCGCCGAACTGTGCGGCCACGACGAAGGTGGCGTGGAGGAACCCTTGTCCAGCTTCGGACTCACGTCGATCTCGGTCGCCGAACTGGGGGGGTTCATCCGCATGCAGTTCAACTATCAGGTCAGCGCCCTCGAATTGATGACTACGGCCTCCTCGCTGTCGTTGGCCCAAGACATCATCCACGGCAAGAAGGATGCTGAAGAGGACCAAGCCGAGACGGATGCGGCCGAACTAGAGACCGACTCCCTTGCTGACCAGCAGCGCGTCCGCCGCGCACCATCGGCTTTCGCCAACACACTCAAAGATCACTTTCCACAGGAGGACGGTGTCGAATTGAGCACCTTCCCTATGCGCTAGAGGAATAGAGGGAATTTTGCCATGCCTAATGCTCTTCTGGTTTATCCCGAACACCCACCAACCTACTGGGGGGGAAATTTTGCTCTGGAGATTGTGGGAATAAAGGCGGCCTTTCCACCTCTGGGTCTGCTCACTATCGCCGCGATGTTTCCACCGGAATACGACCTCCGCATCGTGGATATGAATGCGACTTCCCTAAAGGAGTCGGACCTGGAGTGGGCTGATATGGTGTTTACATCCACCATGATCATTCAGCGAGTCTCTCTGCAGGCGGTTATCGAGCGATGTAATCAAGCTGGCGTTCCCGTGGTGGCCGGGGGACCTCACCCCACCACATTTCACGATGAGATCAAAGGCGTAGATCATTTTGTGCTGGATGAGGCTGAGGAAATCTTTCCAGAGTTCCTGCGAGATCTGGAAAGGGGTAAGGCCAAAGCGATTTATCGGGAGCCGCGCAAACCGGATGTTACCCAGACGCCCGTCCCACGTTTTGACCTCATCGATATGAAGAATTACGACATGATGGGCGTGCAGTTCTCACGTGGGTGTCCATTCGACTGTGAATTCTGCGACATCACCAAGCTCTATGGTCGCGTGCCCCGCACCAAGACCCCTGATCAGATGGTAAACGAGTTTGAATTGCTGTATCGACTGGGCTGGCGAGGCCAAGTTTTCCTAGTTGATGACAACTTCATCGGCAACAAGCGAGATGCGATGAATCTGCTGCCGGTGCTCGCCGAGTGGC
>VXZF01000460.1 GCA_009845645.1 Gemmatimonadota bacterium
TAGGCGAATCCGGGATGCTCAACTCGATTACCGACTGCGTGTTTTCGGTGATGTTGTACACCAAATCGTAATCGCGAAACTGGCCACCCTCGCCGCCGACGACGTACTCGCGCGTATTCTTCTTGAGTGGATCTCCATCGCTGGTGCCAATGACGAAGCGCTCGATGAAGCGGGTGTCGAGAAAGCGTTCGCGGGGATAAAACCTGATGCGATCAACGATAAAATTGCCGCCCAAGTCGAAGATCAGGAGCTTGTTTTTGACCCGGCCGTAGTCTCCGCCCCAATCGCCATCGCCGAGAAAGTGAGTCGTTGGGTCGCCGTCGAACATCGGTGCATCGCGGGCCGGAAAGTCAGCAAAACCGACGATCGTCTGCAAAGTCTCAATTCGGCCGCCGCGCTCGTCCAAAAGGGGCGTCAGGTTGACCGTCGGGTCTAGCTGCTGCGGCATAATCCCATCGGAGGCGAGCGCCATTTGCACTGCGCCACCGTGCGCTTTGGCATTTATGGCCTCCCACTCAAGCTGGACAAATTGATAGGGCACATCCAACTCGGGAGCGGGCAAATCCGCTGCGCCGATGCGGTAAATGGTCAGCGCATCGCTGCGACTACTCCATCCTATTACCGCCAAAAGCGCCAAAAGCCATAAGCCTCTCTTCATACTCACAATCCCCGAGGTTTACAGAATGCACAAATCATAATACAAAGAGGGGGAGTAGAGCAACTCTACCCCCCCTCCTTATTTGGTGCTTAAAACCGCTAGTTGTTCGTGCCTATTGGCCGAACGAAGCCTTGATGTGGCCCCAGCTATTGCCCTCGACAGACGTCGTCTGCTCCGGCAGCAACTCGGCCATGACCGGCAGCAGAATGTAGTCGCTGCCGCAAGCACCGTCGCCGTTGATGCAGGGCTGGCCGCCCAGCGCCCACTTAGCGGTGCGAGGATCGTCCGAACTCGGGCCGTTGTCGTTATCGACGACTTGGATACCAACGCCGATAATCTCACCCTCGACAAAGTCGTGGAGGATGCTGTTTTCGGGGCTGTTGTGATCGAAATCATCCCAACCAACCGTGTACCACTCGGCCTGGAAGTTGGCCTCAGTGCCGTGAGCACCATCGAGGTTGAAGGAGTCGGGGCAGCACGAATAAGGCTCTTTGTCGTGCCAAGTCGAGCTGCTCAGCCAGAACCAATAGAAGCCAAAAGGCTCGAGAGCCGGCCAGCGGTAGTGACCCGTCTGGTTGGTGCGGCCGTTGTTGCGGGCCCGTTCCTCTGCGTCTTCGTAGTCACCCGTCCAGAAGGCAAAGCGATCGGCGCTGTGGTCAGCATCGAGGAAAATCTCAATGCTGTCGTCCTGACCGCAGCAGCCAAAGCCGCCAGCATCGCGATCCCAAATGTCATCGAAGCGGTCATAGACGTAATAGACGCGATCCAGCTCGTCGTTCCAACCAACGGCGACGCGGAAGTTGAGGTTGGCAGTGTCGATCTCGCGACCGATGTCACCCTCTGCGACTTCCGTCTGGAAGATATCGATCCACAACTCCGCCGGCAGCACGTTCCACTCGGAAATGTCGCCATCCAAGTTGGGAAGGTGGGTCGACGGCCACTGCCACGCCCCGAAGATCTGGCCTTCTGGGAAGTGGGCGAGGCTAGCCGTGCTAGTCAGCATCAACGCCGTAGCGGCGAAAGCTAACAATTTTCTCATTGTTGAGACCTCCTATGTAAGGTTTAAAATAAAAGGCGGTGTCACCATCTGGCGCTGTTGGCGACCGCCTTTACTTGAGAGCATTTCTGCCGAACACTCCCTGTGTAAAACCGCCAACTAACAAAAAAAGGATTGGATAATTTGTCAATGATTTTCTCAGCGAGTGTCCTCGGCCAGTGCAGTGCCGGTAGCCCACGGCATAGCACTGCGGCTCAATTCCTTGCGTTGAGCGGCCTTTTCTAGGTCTTCGACTAGAGCAGAAATTCTGACATACTCTGCTCTATTCCCCTGTTTCTTATACACTTGAGATAGGGCCTGATATGCGCGAATATACTGGCTATCCTGCTCAATTGACCGCTTGAACGCCCGTTCTGCCTCGACTAGCTTGCCCATTTTCCAATAATCCACGCCCATATTGTAATGGGCCTGAGCCATTTCTGGATCCAAATCAATGGCCTTGCGGTGGAGGTCTATGGCTCGATTCGGATCGCCGGATAGCGAATAGGCGATGCCAAGATGAGTATAGGCCGGTGCAAATTCAGGATCTAGATCCACCGCTTTTTGGTGCTCTTCTATCGCGCGCTCGTACTGACCTTGTTTCACGTAGGCCCGGCCCAAGTCGTCGTGGATTTTGCCCACATTCGGCGTCACCCGGGCCATGTATTCTCCCATTTCCAGATCCGATACCGAATAGGTGGCATCACTCCAAGCCAAAAAGAGAATGGGTACGCCGAAGTAGAGCACTTGTCGCCCGGTCTCGAATGCATAGCGCAACCCCACCCAGCGTCCAACGCTTTCCTGTAGCCTTTCGCGCAGTCCCTTGCGGTCAACCGCGACCGCTTCGCCCTCGTCTCCGGCGACCAAATTCTGGCGGATCTCTTTTTTGCGCACTTTCCACATAAAACCGTCGTAGTAATAGTGCAGAAAAGCCGAAGCGGCGATGATGACCTTGGCCACATCGTACATTAGGTAGTTCTCCGTCGCTCGGGCTACGGCCTCGATTCCGCCATAGGCCAAGATCAAAATCACGTAGAACAACACGATGCGAAAGCGGCCATCGGAGAACAGGAAGCGGAAGAAGGACGCGCCCAACTCCTTCGAGCGCTTGAGCACCCCGTGGTTGTAAATCCAGACGATGGCAAAGTACTGAATATCGTGGGCCAAGGCCGTAATCGCATAGCCGAGGATGATGTCTTCTAAGACGATATAGGCATAATAAACAGTGGCAAAGGTCGTCAGCGAAATTGCCAGCTTCGGCCAAACCACTGGTATGCCCCGCGCCCGCTCGACGACCATGTTTACCACGTAGAGAACAGCTATTCCAACTGCTAAATAGAAAACCCACTCTCTAAACTCTAAGAGAAACTCCGGTGTGATCCAGGTGTACAGGCCGAAGCCATAGCGGTGGCAGCGCTCGAGAAAATTGATCAAGTAATGGGGGCTATCGATGATGATATAGCCGAACCAAACGGCTGTCAGCCACCAGTCCAGCCGCGAACTGAGGAGTGAGGGCTTGCGGCGTTTGACATCGTAGATCCTCATGAAGCCGTAGTGCTGCATGAAGAAATGCCACAGGTCCCATAAAGCCAAGAAGATGAAGAAGCCCAGATGGCCGTTGAATACACTCCAAGCCACGAAGGCGGTTACCACCAGCGGAGAAACGAGGAAGGTCGCCTTGTGGCGGTCGAAAAGCTCTCTTTCGCCATAGGCGCGCATGAAGCCAGGTAAGTGATGGCCTACCGCAAAGAATGCCAACACGAACCAAGCAATGTCGGCCGAACTGAAGTACTGTGAGGCAATGAGCAACGCAACCAGCGATAAAAGAGGCGTGCCGATAAAAAAGATCGCATCGCAGTCGCGATTGATGATCCAACCCTGCACAGTAGAGACACCACTCATGTCGTGGATTTATCTACCTTAGGCTGGCGAAGATCGAGAGAAAGGCCAACCCCGCCGTGCGCGTCTCGGCGTCGCCATCGACAACTTCGATCGCACGTCGGTCGTAGCGTATGCCGAGCTGAGCAGTGAGCTCGTAGCCCAAATAATCTCTGCGGTTGGTCAACTGCACGGCCAAGACTGTGCCTCTGAAATCTCCGGTTCGCTCCCCCGCCCCCAGTTTATCCTCGTCGCCTATGAGGTTGTAGAACTGGCGCTGTTCAACGCCGAGGTCAACACTAGAGCTCACTAAAAGCGGGAAACGCACCAAGAACGACCACAAAGCGTCCCAAGAGCGCCGCTCAGCCAAGTCTTGGTTAAATGGTACCTGGCGTAGAAATTCGCTTTTAAACCTAGGCGAAAGCCACAACTGTCTCCAGTTAAAGGCATAGTCGATTTTGTCTATTAGCCCAATGAAGCCCGACGTCTTACGGCCATTGCGCCCCTCCGGACCGAGCGGGTCGAAAAGCACCACCGGATCCCCCTCCGCATCGAGAATCCTTTCCCCGGCTTCATTGAGAGCAAAGACCGCGTCTGCATTGCGCTGGCGCCACCACTCCCACTTAAAGCGATGCCGCGTGGCCCAGCGTCGCGGACTCTTGTATTCCCAGTCGGCATAGAACGTATTGATCCAAGTGTCCTCGGCGGCCAAAAGGTCGGGTACGGGAACGTTGCGCCCACTGACCTCTTCGACGACGCTCCCCAATTCCAATTCGGGTATCATCCACTGTGAGAGCGGGTCGGGGATGGTGTCCTCAGCCCTTTTGAGCATGTCATAGACCCGCAAGGCACCCCAAGTAGGCCCAGCCCGCTGATAGGTCAAAATTCCATAGGCCGTCTCATTGCGGCGATTGGTTTCGCGCTGGTCCTGATAGAGGAAACCTCCCATCAAGCGCATCTCTGGATTGACTTGAACTCGGGCGTAGGTATTGTAGCCCCAGTGGTCCTTTTTGTAGGGATAATCGGGCAAGTCGTCGTTTTCAAAGCGCTCGGCCCAACCATTGTTATTTAGGTCAATGCCAAAAAGAAACTCCGGCCGGTCTGAGTGATAGCGCAGGAAAGGCTCTTCATAGTCGGGAAAAAGATTCTCCCGGTCGCCGTTGCTGTTCTGGTTGAAATCCGAGATGAAATCTCCGTTCTCGTCGTAGCCAGGGAAAACCGCTGGATCGGCCACGCCCTCGGAAGTGACCGTGAAGTTGCTGATCGAGGTCGTATGCGGCGGAATCAAGCTTCCCTGAAAAATCCGCAATTGGTCCGGGTGCCGGTCGTGGTCGTCGTTGTCGTCGACGAAATCGTAGAGCAGGTTGGTGGACTCGGGCGAGTAGTCGGCCACGCCGCGGCCATCGACCGGCAGCACACTGGTAGAGTATGTCTCATCCATGCCGAAGCCCTCTAAAAAGAGCAGCCACGGACCAGACTTCCGCGCCAAGTTGAACATCCAGCCGAGAGCGGTCTCGTCATCGACGATACCCGAGAAACTCTCGTGCTTTTTGCGATTGATCGCAGGATATTGACGGTATTGGTTGCTGACGTTGAACTCGCCGTAGAAGTCGAAGCCGAAAAAGTCGCGCAGTTCGGCGCTGGCCCCGAAGATCTGGCTGGCTGTCGGCAGGCCGTAGTCGATGACGACCTCGCGCTGATTGAGTTCGTTCTTGATATTGCCCGGTGCCCGCTCCATGACGATGAACTGGGGCTGGCCCGAGCGATTGGTCTGGCGATCAGACGACACCTCCACCCGGTAATCGTTGGCTAGCACCAAGCGGAATCTCACGTTCTTGATGGCGGTAATAGCGTCGGCGGCCTCGGTCAGCGTCAGCCCTAGATGCTGCTGCAAAAGCAAGCGTAGGGAGCCTTCCTCAGAGGCTTCATCCTCGGGTGCCAGCACGTACTTAAGCACGATGCTCTCAGCGCCATCGGCACGCAAGAAGCCATCGCGCAGTTCACCGCCATCGCGCACCGGGCGAAAACCTATGCCGCTGCCAATGATGGTAGTGTCGCGCGCTACTAGCTGTACGCTATCGCCGACTGAGACCTCGCGCATTAGGGTAGTAGTAATTTCCACGTCGTCGCTGAAGAGCACCGCCCCACCTTCGCCATCCTCGGGCGAATCATCCGCAAGCCTTACTACCAGCAGGTTCAGTTGGCGGTCGAGTTGACCCGAAGTCAACTGGCCTTTGAGTGGATTGCCCTGAAAACTTTCGCGTGCACCATTGCCGTTGTGGACGTTGACCAACGTTAGCCCCAAGGTCGCTTGGTCGGCCACGTCGAGTTCAAAACGGCCAGCCGCCAAGTTGGAAAAATTCTCCAACGAGGCCGTCGGGACATCCGCGTCAATATCGACGATGGGTAAGGTCACCCGCGAAAACAGGCCCGTAGCCCGAGTTCGTCCCGCTGCGAAGCTGGTCACCACGCCGTTGAAGCCGACCTTGTTGAAGGTCATCGGCGTCAACGTGGTGCGGATCTCGTCGCCGACGATAATCGAATAGCTATAAGTACTGGTTTGGTCTGAGGTGATAATCAAGCGGTCAAACCAGCCCGCGTAGCGGCCCGTCTTGGTGATTGAACTGCTTTCGAAAGCACGCGGCTGGGTCTGTCGCCAATCGTAGACGAGGTAGCCACGGGTGATAAAATCCCCGTAGGCGTCGTAGAAGTAGTTGCCGTCGAGATTGCGGTCTAGGTAGCGGCGGTAGGGTTCTCTGGCGTAGTTGGTGTAGCTCCATTGGCGACGCCCGTGCTCACTGAACAGCTCCTGCGGCATGTACCAGCGCATGACCGTTGGGTCTAGCACGTCCATATCAACCGCTGCGCCGACCGAGGAGTAGCGTACCTGCTCGGCCACGCGATACCCTAGGCGATTGCCGTAATCCATGTCCTGGGCCTTTGCTTCGCCTAGCGCCAAGGATAGGACGAAGGCGAAAATCGCCGTGAGCCTCGACATCATTCGCACCCGTCTCATATTACTCCAGCCCGGCGAAGACCGTAATAAAACTGGTCGTCTCGTTGCTGGTCTCGTCGCCAATCACGAAAGTACCTGGTCGTTCGCTATCCTCAATCACCTGTTCGGTAAGAATCCGGCCATAGCGCAGGCCGATCTGGGTCGTCAACCGGTAGCCCAAATAATCCGAAGTGGTCGAGAGCTGTACGGCCACATTGGTCGAACTCAGGTCGCCCGTCTCCTGCTGGCGACCGGCGGCAATAAGCGCGTTCTCGTCCACGCTCTGGTCGCTGAACCACAACTGCTCCAGCCCGGCCTGAATAATCGTGTGGCGCAGTACCGGCAAGGTCGCGATCAACTGCGCCGTTGCCGTCCACTCCTCGCGGTCGTCTTCTGCAACGAGAAAGGCCGTCTGGCGCAGAAGCTCGCTTTTAAACCTCGGCTGCAAGTCCAAACGTCCCAAGCCATAGGTGTAGTCAACCTTGTTGATCAAGCCAAAAAAGCTGGAGTTGTCCTCCATCAGGCGGCCGTTGGCGTCGCGGGTCTCGGCTTGGTTCTGACGGAAGGTCTCCCACTTGAGCTTATTGACTAGGTTCAAGCCCTCGATACCCTTGTAGTCGAACTGCACAAAGGCGGTGTTGATCCAAGTATCCTGCGCCGGAAGGATATCTCGAACTACTGGCTGGATTGGTGCACCCTCAAAGGGCGTAGGCTCGCGGCGGGCATCGGGGATCGTATCCTTGGCCTGTTTGATCATATCGAAGACCCGCAGGCGTCCCAAGCCCGCGTAGTTCTTGTCAAAGGTGAACATCGCGTAGTTGGTCGCGTTGGTCGCGTCGGTTGTCTGCGACTCTTCGTCCGTGCGGCCGACAATCAGCCGAGCCTCCGGTAGCAGGTGTACCCCACCAAAGACATTGAATCCTCGACGATCAGGTTTATAGGGAAAGTCGGGTAAGTCATCGTCTTCAAAGCGGTCAATCCAATTGTTGTTGTTGAGGTCAATGCCGAAGAGAAACTCCGGCCGATCGACGCTGTAACGCAGAAACGGCTCCTCGTAGTCGGGAGTGATATTGCCTACAGTGGCGTTGTCGTTCTGGTTGAAGTCGGAGATGAAGTCGTTGTTCTGGTCCCAACCTGGGTAGATTGCCCGGTCATTGATCGTGCCGAAGCGAACCCAATCGGGATAGCGATCTTGATCGTCGTTGTCATCGACAAACTCGTAGAAGTGCCGCTGGCTATTGTCGTATTGCACATCGCCGTTGGCGTTGACCAAAAAGGTAGTGGTCGAATAGGCTTCATCAATGGCGTACGCCTCGCCATAGAGGAAGTAGGGAAAGTCATCGCGCGAGGCGCTGAAGTACCAGGCGTCGGATGACTCTGAAGAGATCGCGTGTTTCTTCCCCTCGTTGAACAGCGCGGCATTGGGGTACTGAGCATAGCGCTTGTTGCGGTCCCACTCGCCGTAGAAGTCAAAGCCGAAGGCATCGGCCCCCTCAATGGTAAAACCGCCGATTAGGTTGGCAGTCGGCAAGCCATAGTCGAACTTGATCCGCTGCAAATTGGAGATGTCCTTCACGTTGCCCTCGGCGCGCCGCAGCACCACGAAGGCTGGCTGGCTGTTGTCGATTACTTCGCTGGTCAGCGGAGCCGCCGGTACCGCCCGCTGGCCCGTCTGGCGGTCGGACCACAATTCAACCTTGAAGTCGTTGGCCACTACGTAGTTGAAGTCCACTCCGACAATCGTCGTCGGGTCTGGGCCGACGTAGGCCGGATCGTTGAAGTCGTAATTGACGATGATCCGCTCCGGGCCGTCCGCAGCCAAAAAGCCCGGACGCCGAAACCCGCCGAAGATGACCGGCCATTCGGAGCCAGGCCGGACCACCTCCTGCAAGGTAGAAACCGTCTCCTTGCCGGTGTCAAAGTCGCGGCTAGTGATCCGCACCTCGTGGCTGAACAGGGCCGCGCCCCCCTCGCCGTCTTCCGGCGAGTCGTCGCTCAGAATCACCGCAATCGCCGTCAGCGGTGTCGTGCTCTGTCCAGCGGTGAGGCTACCGGCGACCAAGTCGCCAGCGAAGAGATCGAGGGT
>VXZF01000459.1 GCA_009845645.1 Gemmatimonadota bacterium
GGAGCACAAAATGACTCAGTACAAAGTCGGCGTGATCGGCTGTGGCAATCGCGGCCGCCGCCATGCCGAGGGCTACCAAGCCTCCGCCCAAGTCGCAATCGCAGCCTGTGCCGATCCGGTGGAAGCGGTCCGCGCGTCCTTTGCCGAGGATTTTGCCGTAGCGTCTCAGTACGAAGATTACCGCGCCATGTTAGAGCGAGAAGCCCTTGATGTAGTGAGCATCTGCACGTGGACTGGCCTGCACCGAGAAATGGTCGAAGCTGCGGCCGCAGCCGGCGTCAAAGCCATCCACTGCGAAAAGCCCATGGCCAGCACGTGGGGCGATGCCAAGGCGCTGGCTCAGGTCTGTGCCGACCGCGGCGTGCTCCTCACCTTCTGCCACCAACGCCGCTTTGGCGCTCCGTTTGTCAAGGCCAAGCAGTTGCTCGACGAAGGAGCCATAGGCGCGCTTCAGCGGCTCGAAGGCGCATGCTCCAACCTGTTTGACTGGGGCACGCACTGGTTTGACATGTTCTTCTTTTACAACGACGAAGTGCCCGCCGAATGGGTCATGGGCCAGATTGCTGTCGAATCCGAGAGCTCGGTGTTTGGTGTGCCCCTAGATACCAGCGGCCTGTCGTGGATCCGCTGGCAAAACGGCGTTGAGGGCTTGCTCGGCACGGGGGCCGCGCATGTGCAAGGTCCGCGCAACCGGCTCATCGGCAGCGAGGGCATCATTGAAGTCGGCGGCATGGGACGGGCACCGCTGCGATTGTTGCGCGCGGGTGCGGCGTGGCAGGACTTCGCGGATGAAGAGATCGCCAATGTCGTGTCGCCGGGTGACGACACCGTGCTGTCGGTGCTCGACCTGATTGACTGTCTCGAAAGCGGTGCGGAGCCGCGCTTGTCGGCGCGCAAGGCCCTGCAAGCGACCGAACTGATTTTTGCCACCTATGAATCGAGCCGCCGCCGCGGCCGGGTGGTGCTCCCCCTCGACGTGGAGGACTCGGCCTTGATTACTATGTTGGAAGCGGGACAGATCGGGCTGGGTTAGTCGGTCCCGTGCCGGATGGCCGAGGCCGCAAAGCGGATCTGGAAGCGATAGACGCGCTTTTGCCGGCAGGTGATTTCGTGCGGGTGGGGGTCAATGCGGTGGGGGACCTCGATGTGGTTGACATCGACGAGGGCCTGATAACCGCGCTCGGAAAAGATGTCGATCAACATGGCCAAGGCCAGAGGATTGTCAAAGAGCACGTCCTCGGAGTTGACCAGCGTCATGCCCGTGATGGCATAGCGGGTGACAATGGGCATGAACTTGGAGTTGACTTTGTCGATGACCCGCTGGAACAGCTCGGGGTGATCCTCGTTGTAGATCTCCAGCCGCTTGACCAGTTCTTGGCGGGCGTAGAGTACGAGGCGGCTGGCCGGCGTGATGGTGCGGACGCGGTCGAAGGTCTTGTGCGAAAGCTCCAGCGAACTCTGGTAGGAAAACTCCTCTTCAATCTCCTGTTGCACCTTGGCGAGTGGCTGGCTGGCGTCGATGAAGCGAAAGTGGAAAATGGCACGCAGCGAGCGCAACGCCTCAAAGGTAGTTTCCTTGAAAACCTGATAGCGCTTGCGCGCGGCTGCTGGGTCGAGGTCGGTGGCGCGGATCTCGGCGAGTTGGCCGACGCCTGACTCTGTGGCCTTGCGGTTGCGCTCTTGGGCCTCTCGGCCGCGGTGGAGCTGGCGCTCGACGCTGACCTCTTCATCGACGAAGAGCAACACCGTGCGGAAGAGGGGGCGCGGGAAGTTGTGATTGCGGAATTCCTCGCGCATTTCGGTCATCTTGTCGTAGAACAGCTTGAGGCACTCGACCTGCACCTGGGTGCGCGGGAAGCCATCGACGATCACGCCGCGCTCGTAGATTGGGTCGAGCAGCTTGTGCAAGAGTAGATACGTGACCTCCTCGTCGCCGACCAAGCCGCCGGCATCCTTGATCTGTTGGGCGCGGGGGCTGTCGAGCAAGTCGCTGATCACCACGGCTGCGGCCGTAATGCCCCGCGCTTCGAGGATGAAGGGGGTATTGGTGCCCTTGCCCGCGCCGGGTGCGCCGCCGAGCCAGATGATTTCCCCGGGGAAGCAGAGCTTGGCGCGACCGAACTCTTGCTCTAGGTCGCTCCAGACGCGGTCGAAGATCAGGCTGGCGTCCTTGATCTCGAGGTCGATGTGTTTGGATTTGGATTTCGCCATGCGCTTTTGCGGCCGGCTGCTACAGGCTGCGGAACGGTTTCTTATTGACCAGTTCTTCTACGACTTGCCCGCCGATTAAGTGCTCTTGGATGATGCGCTCTAGTTTTTCGACGGTCATGGAGTGGTACCAGACGCCCTCGGGATACACCACGACTGTCGGCCCGGACTCGCAAACGCGCAGGCAGTCGGCTTTGGTGCGGTGGATGCCGCCCTTGCCCGGATGGCCGTAGCCCAATTCGGACAACCGCTTTTTGAGGTACTCCCAGCATTCGGCCCCGGTGCCGTCGCTGTGGCACTTGGGCTTGGTGGGCGTGGCGCAGAGAAAGATATGGCGCTCTACCGGAGTGTAAGTCGGATCTGTGGTGTGCTCGCTCATGTTAGGCCTGCCAGTGTTGGTCGAGGGGGCGATGGGTGAAGGGAAGTGGGGCTGCGCCATCGTAGCCGTCGTAGCTATCGACAATGTGGCCGTCCCCTTTGAGGATGTACTTGTAAATGACCAACCCCTCCAGCCCCACCGGGCCGCGGCTGTGCAGGCGGTTGGTGCTGATGCCGACTTCGGCACCCAGCCCGTAGCGGAAGCCATCGGCAAAGCGCGTCGAAGCGTTGTGCATCACCGAGGCCGAATCTACTCCACGCAAAAAGGCCCTGACCGCGGCTGGGTCCTCGGCGACGATCGTGTCCGTGTGGTTGCTGCCGTATTCGTTGATGTGGGCAATCGCCTCATCGGCGCTATCGACGATCTTAATTGACAGGATATAGTCGAGATATTCGGTTGACCAGTCGATTTGAGTGGCCGGCGTCACCGCCCCGATGGACTCGGCTAGGGCCACGGTACGCGCATCGCCGCGGATCAAGACACCCTTAGCGGTGAGTTGCTCAACTGCCCGAGCCATGAACTGCTCGGCAATAGCGGCGTGTACCAGCAGGGTCTCCGCTGCATTGCAGGCGGCGACGTACCCGATCTTTGAATCGACGGCTATAGGCACTGCCTTGTCGATGTCGGCACTCGCATCGACGTACACGTGGCAGACGCCGTCGGCGTGGCCCATCACCGGGATTTTGGTGTGGTTCATGATGTACTGTACGAACTCGTTGCCGCCACGCGGGATGATCAAGTCAACCAGCCCTTCCTGATCGAGCAGGGCGCGGACTTCTTCGCGGCCTTCTAACAGCACCATCCATCCCTCTGGCAGGATGTCACTAGTGGCTTGGCACATTACCTCGGCGAGGGTCTGATTGGTCATAGTGGCCTCGCGTCCCCCCTTGAGTAGGACGGCATTACCCGACTTGAGACACAGCGCGGCTATTTGCACCAAGGCGTCGGGCCGGGATTCAAAGACCACGCCGATGACGCCGATGGGCACGGTTACCCGATAGAGGTAAAGTTGGGCTTGCAACTCGGTCGCCTTCTGCGTCTGGTCCAATGGGTCGGGCTGGGCAGTGACGCTGCGCACCATCTCCACGGTGCTGGCGAACTTGCTTCCGCTCAGGTCGAGCCGCTTGAGCAGGGGCGAGGCCAGCCCATCTTGCTCGCCGGCTTTTAGGTCTTCGGCATTGGCTGCCAAGATGCGCTCGCGATTGGCTTCGAGAGCCGCGGCAATGGCTTCGAGGGCTTGGTTGCGCACCTCTGCGGAAGTTGCGGCGAGTACGCGCGATGCGGCACGGGCCGCTAGGGCTTGTTGGCGCACTTGATCGGACATGTCTAACTCTCCTCGGTCGCGTGCGCTGTGGCCGCGCCCATGATGGACTGCAAGTTCTGGCTCAGCCGCTGTGGATCTTCGACCGTGCCCTCGCCCAGCAATACGAAATCAACTAGAAAATGCGCCCAACTCTCCAATTGCGCGGAGTCGCGGTCGCGCTTGAGCACAGCGGCCATGTTGCGGATGATGGGGTGTTGGCGATTGATCTCTAGCGTGCGCAGCGTGCCTTTGAACTCTTGGTCGGTCATTTTCATCAGCCGCTCCATGTTGCGACTTAAGCCGCCTTGACTGGCGACTAGCAGGCAAGGGCTGTCGGTCAGCCGCTTGGACTCGACCACGTCTTCGACCCGGCCGGCGAGCTTTTGCTTGAGAAAGGAGATCAGCTCGATGGTCTCGGCTTTCTGCTCATCGACTCCTTCCAATTCAACTGCTTCCTCTTCCAAGTCCAATTCGGCCGCATCCACGCCGGCGAATTCTTTGTCGGCGAACTTTTGCAGCCCTTGGACGACCCATTCATCGACCGGCTCGTCGAGGTAGAGCACCTCTAGGCCGCGCTTGCGGAAGGCCTCCAACAGGGGGCTTTGGGCAATGGCCTCTTTGCTCTCGCCGGCGAGGTAGTAAATTTTGTCTTGATCGCTTTGCATCCGATCGACGTAGTTTTGCAGCGAAATGTAGGGTGTGTCGTCGTCGGATAGCGAGGAGCGGTAGCGGAGGAGCTTGGCGAGTTGGGCTTGGTGCGCGGCATCGGTGGCCACGCCTTCTTTGAGGATGGTGCCGCAGGCGTGCCAAAAGGTCATGTACTGCTCTTCGTTCTTCTTAGCCATGCCCTCTAACATGCCGATGATGCGCCGCACCAAGGTGGCGCGGATTTTGCCGATGATGGGGTTTTGCTGGAGGGTTTCGCGCGAGACGTTGAGCGGTAAGTCGTCGCAGTCAACCACTCCGCGCACAAAGCGCAGCCACAGCGGCAGGAGTTCCTTGCAATCGTCTTGGATGAAGACCCGCGCGACGTGCAGGTTGAGCGAGATCGTCGGCTCTGTGTGCAGCCATTGGATCGGTGCACCCTTGGGGATGTAGAGCACGGCGTAGAATTGGATCGGCACATCCACGACGATGTGCTCGCGCGCGAGCGGTTCGTCGGGGTCGCCGGTCAGGTGCGTATAAAATTCGTTGTACTGCTCAGGGGTGATTTCGTTGCGCGGCCGGGTCCACAGCGCGGCCGTGTCGTTGACTTGTTTGTTGGCGACCTTGATGGGATAGGCGACAAAATCCGAGTGCTTGCGGATGATGGCCTCTAGCCGGTGGGCGTCGAGAAATTCCTCGCAGTCCGAGCGGATGTAGATCTTGATCTCTGTGCCGCGGTCGGCTTTGTCGGCGTGGGATAGGGTGTAGGCTCCGTCGCCGGTGGATTCCCACAGCACGCCGTCGGCGTCTGGGTCACCCGCGCGCGTGGTGATCACTACTCGGTCGGCGACCATGAAGACCGAGTAGAAGCCCACTCCGAATTGGCCGATCAGTTTGAGCTTCTCTTGCTCGTCGTCGGCTTCGGCTAGCTGTTGGGCAAACTCGGCTGAGCCGGAGCGGGCAATCGTGCCGATATTTTCATTGACCTCGTCGCGGGTCATGCCGATTCCGCGGTCGCGGATCGTCAGGGTCTTGTTGCTGCTCGATACCTCGATCTCAATGTCCAATTCGGCGTCTGGGTCGAGGATATTGCGGTCGGTCAGCGAGCGGTGGTGGATTTTGTCTAGGGCGTCCGAGGCGTTGGAAATCAGCTCGCGCAAGAAAATCTCTTTTTGCGTGTACAGCGAGTGGACCAACAGGTGGAGTAACTGTTGGACCTCGGTTTGGAAAGCCCGTTTTTCGACCTGTGGATCTTCGGTTTGGACGTCTTCGGACATCTTGTTGCAACTCCTTTAGGCGCTTGCGTTGACGAAACCAAAAAGGTAAGGAAGATCACCTACAAAGCAAGTTCGGCCCGCGCCCTTGTAGCAAGGGCCGGACGAGCTATTTTCTGGCCACGTGCAAACTTACGACCTCATCATCGTCGGCGGCGGTCCGGCCGGTGCTACGGCCGCGCTATATGCGCAGCGCCACGGGTTGGCGGCTCTGTTGCTGGACAAGCAGTGCTTCCCCCGCGACAAAATCTGCGGCGATGCCCTCTCTGGCAAGACGGTGGCCATCCTCCACGAGCTGGGGCTGTTTGAGGAGGTGTGTGACCTGCCTGGGGCGGCTGTTGCCCGCATTGTCTTCGGCAGCCCAGACGCGAGCGCTGCGTCTATCGACCTGAGTCGCTATGAGTTGCGCAACGCCCTGACGGGTCGGGTGCTGCCGATGGAGGGCTTTGTCATCCGACGCGAGGTTTTCGATGACTTTCTCTTTGCCAAAGCGCGGGCTGTGGCTGCCCACACCTTGGAGGGCTTTGCCGTGCGCGAGCTTCTGAGAGAGGGCGGGCAGGTCTGTGGAGTGCGGGGGCACACAGCCGATGGCACGCGCTTGGAATTTCGCGCGCCCTTGGTGTTGGGGTGCGATGGCTTCAACTCGATCGTCGCCCGCAAGAGTGGGTTGTACCGCCACGACAGCCGCGACTGGATGGTGGCTTTGCGGCAATACTTCGAGGGTGTGGCGGACCTGAGCGATCAGATCGAATTGCACTTTATAGACGAGGTGCGGCCTGGATATTTTTGGATTTTTCCCCTAGAGGGCGACCGCGCCAATGTGGGCATCGGCATGGATCATCGAGATATCAAGGCGCGCGGCATCGACCTCAAAGACGCACTCGCAGCCGCGGTGGCGAGCACGACTTTTGGCGCGCGTTTTCGCGACGCCCGACCTCTTGAAGCCCCGGTGGGATGGAATTTGCCGGTTGGCTCGCGGCGGCGACCGGCGCACGGGAATGGCTTTCTGCTCTTGGGGGACGCAGCCGGCCTGATCGACCCGTTCACGGGCGAGGGCATTGGCAATGCCCTGTACTCGGCTCGCTTTGCCGTGGAGACCGCAGCTCAAGCGCGGGAGGCGGGTGATTATTCGGCAGACTTTTTGGGGCGTTATGAGGATCGGCTGTGGGATGCGCTGGGCAGCGAGCTGAAGTTGAGCACCAAGCTGCACAATTTGGGCCGCTGGCCCTACCTGATGAATTTGGTCATTCGCAAGGCTGCCAAAAATGCCGAGGTCAGCGACATGATCTGCGGCATGATGGCCGACGCCGTGCCGCGCAAGATGCTGACGAATCCGCTGTTCTATTTACGACTGCTATGGAAATAGGCGCAGCCGTGGTTAGTGGTTAGTCCTCGCACCGCACGGCATTGTCCGTTTGCAACTATGCCTCAAGAGGTGTACCTTCGTTTCGCATAAATAGCATATAGCGGGGATAGAGGATAATTGTTTGGGTACAGGCAGTTATCGGCCACATGCATTAAAGGAGTAATTTAGGTATTGCATGAATTTGCCAAGTTGGTGGGAATGGGAGTTAGGTTTTACAGCGCATGTGGAAGGGCGGATGGAGGAACGTGGCTTCTCTGAAATTGAACTACGGACAATGCTTGATAATGCCACAAAATTGGTACCGGCCCACCATCCAGGGCGTTGGGTTATCCATACTCGCCATGCAGGACAACCTTGGCGTGTGGTTGTCGAGCCAGATTCGGACGACCAAATCCTAATGATCGTAACTGCATATCCTGAAGAGGTACGACCATGAAAACTGTTTCTCTGCAAATCACATATCGGAAGGGTAAGCCTTTTGCTGCCTATATTTACCTGTCCCGCCGGAACGGGCAAAAAAGTGTCCGGACTGAAGCCATATCAGAAGATTTCCTGATTGACTACGCTCAGGATGAGACACCTCTTGGGATTGAAATAGTCTCTCCTGGAATGGTGAGCATAGACGAAATACAGGCCGTCTTTGACCGTTTGAGGATTAGTAGACCACCACGTATAGAACTGGAGCCACTTAAAGCAGCGTAGCTATCTTGTCCACCATGACTGACGAGAGGACGCGCGTCAGATAACAACGCCCTCCTGGCTACGGTGCCTTCGCGCCTACGCCCAACCGCTCTGCGGTTCAGGAGGGCGTAATCCGTTAAATGAAATGGCATAGAAATGCAGAGAATAATGTGATATGTCGCTGGGAAAGGTCACTTGTTTTATAACGTGTAACTTGGACGGTCGAAAGCACGTTCTCCTACTAAAGCATCCCTACGCCGGAAATCAAATACCTGCCGGGACGGTGGAAAAGGGAGAATCCTTTGTCGCCGCGGCACTCCGGGAGGCCCGCGAGGAAACGGGCCTAGCTGCATTGCATGTTGTCGCGGAACTTTTGTCGGAACGGGAGAAGCTACCTCCCAACACAGCCGTCATCCAGCGGACTTCTACTGTATACTCTCGACCAGACACTGGCAGTTTCGATTGGGTCACGATTCGCAGAGGTATTCGCGTTGACACCCGAGAAACTGAAAACGGTTTCGTGCAAATCGATTATGTGGAAAAAGAGTTGCTCGGTTCGGATAGGATCTCGTTTCAAATAACTGGCTGGATACCACAAGATGCTCTGACGACCAATGTTGAGCGTAAGCACTATCATTTAAGTTGCGCAGCAAGTGATGAGCTTGAGTGGGAAGTCTTTTCTGATCACCACAAGTTTGTCTTAATGTGGCATCCGTTGACCGAAGATCCCCA
>VXZF01000492.1 GCA_009845645.1 Gemmatimonadota bacterium
AAGCGACAGACCAGTCGGCCGAGTTCGGTCAATTTGCCGACCGTGCCCGCGAGTATATAGCGCTCCCCAATCTGGCCATTTTCAGCCGCCAGCACGTGCCTCTGAGCCGCGTCGTCAATGTACACCAAGCTCATCCAGCCAGAAAAGAGCGCGGGCACCCAACCGTTGAGCAGGTTAATGATAAAGCGCCCGGAGGGTTTGCGGTCGCCCGGACCGTAGATGGCAGCGGGCTGGACGCAGATGAGCGGCACTCCTTTGTCCACATACGCGAACGCCACCTGCTCGGCTGCGTACTTGGCCTTTTCATAATTTGAGAGAAAGTAGCCGCGATGAACCGTTGTCTCGGTGGCGATTTGGCCTTTGGCCTCGCCAATGCAGGCGGCGGTACTGGTATAGACGACCTTGGCGACGCCGACTGCCAATGCCGCCTCCATGGCATTGCGAGTCCCCTCGGTTTCAGTGGCTAAAAGTTCGGCCTCGTCCAGTCCCCACAAGTCGTAGAGGGCCGCGGCGTGGAAGAGGGTATCGCAACCTGCGAGCGCGGCTTTGATACTCGCGCGGACGAGGATGTCGCCGCGGACGATTTCGACGCCCAAAGTCTCTAGCGCCTCGGTCTGACTAGTGGGCCGCGCCAGCACCCGGACTTGGGCACCGCCAGCGACGAGGGCGCGAACCAAGGCCCCGCCGACAAAGCCGGTGCCACCGGTTACCAATGCCCGCATTAGGCAGCGGCTTCGGCCCCGAGATGTTGGCGCAGAAAGACGCGCAGTGGAACGTCCTCATCCGTGGGCGAGGTATAGCCGTAACCGCCGGTAGGCGCGTACCCCAGTAGCTGACGACGGATCGGGTCGGAGCGCTCAAAAAGATGTTCGACAGTCTGGTCGTCGCGGGGGCGGAGCCAGCGATATGAGTACCCGTAGAAGAGCACCTTGCGGGCGATAGCGGAGACGTTGGAACTGGCCGAGTGCCAGATCCGGCGGTCGAAGAGCACCGCCCCGCCCTGCGGCACTAGCACGGGGACGGCGTTGCGGGGCAAGGAACCGTCGTCGGGGATATTGTACGCGTCCAGCAGATGGCTGCCGGGCACGACCCAGAAATTGGCGCGCCCGGCTGCCGAACAGTCGCTGAGGAAGTAGGCCATCTTGACCGAAATCCGCGGCCGGGGGCTGGACTCGATCTCGTGGTTGACGCGGTCCGAGTCTTGGTGCCAGCCCTGCATTTCAACTTGGCAGTTGTCAGGCTCGGCGGCTGGGCTGTAGGCGAGGACGGTGTGGTAAATTTGGATGTTCCAGCCGAGTGTTCCCCAGATTTTGGGCAGTGCTCGGGGCCAATCGACCAAGTCTAGGTAGCGCTCGTCGCGCCAAACCATGTCGCGGACGGTCAGCCGGTCGTAGGGGCCGACGCCGCGCTTTTGGCGTTCCTCCGCGTCAATTCGGTCGGAGACTTCCACGAGTGCGTCAACCACGCCAGGAGACAGCATCTCGTCGAAGACGAGGTAGCCGCGCTGGGCAAACTCTAGGCGCTCAGCCTCGGTCAACGCGTACTGCAGGCAAGAAGGATCCATGGAAGCCCCCATCCAAGCGGCGAGCCCTGCGTCGCCAATTCTGGCGACGGACTACTGGGCCGCGAACTACAGGTCGTATCCGACTTCGCCGTGCTCGCCCACGTCGAGCCCGCTGGTCTCGGTCTCTTCATCTACTCGCAGGCCGCTGACTAAGTCGATGACCTTGAGAATGATAAACGAGACGATAAAGGTATAAATGGCTGCGCCGATACCGGCGAAGGCTTGGATGCCAAATTGCTTGCCCATGTTGAGGCCCTCGACGGTGCCGCCCAAGGTGGTCGAGGCGAAGAAGGACACCAACAAAATCCCGACCAAGCCGCCGAAACCGTGAACTCCCACCACGTCGAGCGCGTCGTCATACCCGCAGGTGCGCTTGAGCCAAGTGGCGGCCCAATAGGCGACGACACCGGAGCACAGGCCGATGGCAAAAGCGCCGAGCGGCCCTACTGTGCCCGAGGCCGGGGTAATGGCCGCTAGGCCGGCGATGGCACCGGTGGCAAAACCGAGCGCACTGGGTTTGCCGTTTTTGATCCACTCGATGAAAATCCACGTCAGCGCTGCGACGCTGGGCGAGATTTGGGTGACTACAACCGCCATCGCCGCCTGCCCATTCGCCGCCAAGGCACTGCCGCCGTTGAAGCCGAACCACCCCACCCAGAGCATGGCCGTGCCGACAAGGTTCATGGTCATGTTGTGCGGGGGCATGGGCTGCTCGGGATAGCCGGTGCGCTTGCCGACGAGGATCGCGGCTACTAACGCGGCCGCCCCGGCGGTGATGTGGACGACGATGCCGCCGGCAAAGTCAAAGACGCCCATTGCGCCGAAGTAGCCGCCTTCTCCCCAGACCATGTGCGTGATGGGCAGATAAACCAAAACGCACCACAGCCCACTGAACCACAAAACAGCCGAAAACTTCATGCGCTCGGCAAAGGCACCGACAAAAAGCCCAGGGGTGATGATGGCAAACGTCATCTGGAAGACGAAGAACAGTAATTCCGGGATGGTGCCCGAGAGGCTATCCACGGTGACGCCGCTGAGAAAGGACTTGGACAGGTTGCCGATGAAGGGGTTGCTGGCCGTAAAGGCCAAGCTATAACCGAAAATGGTCCACAAGACAGTAATCAGGGCCGCAATCCCAAAGCAGTGCATAAAGACCGAGAGCACATTGCGAGTGCGGACCAGACCAGCGTAAAACATGGCCAAGCCGGGGATCATCATAAAGAGAACCAAGCCGGTGGAAATGAGAATCCAGGCCGTGTCACCGGTGTCGAGCGCGTCTTGGGCAAAGGCGGTATTGGGAACTGCGAAAGAAATAAGAGCTAGCAGGGCGAGGAGGCCCCACTTTTTGCGAATCAGCATGTCGAACCCCCTTTTAGGTGCGAACTAGATGGAATACGTGCAAGAGTAAGACTTATAAATAAGAAAATTTAGGCCCTCGCCCAAGCGTTGATCGCAAAGTTGTCAGATTAAAACGACAAAAATGGCGAGAAAGGGGCGTAATTTTGCGGTGAAAGGTGCGGCGTTAGTGGAGCAATAGTTCGCGAATCGCCTGTTGTCGATAGGCAAAAATGAGTTTGAATAGGGCAAACCGATTGCGCTCAACGGCCAGTTTAGGCGGCATGGCCGCGAACGATTTGGTCCATGACTTGGCTGGTGCGGGCGGCACTTGCTCCGGTACTGGGGCATTCGCCCCGGCCCAACAGCGCATCGACTATCGTCTCGATCAAGGGATGCTGGACGTGTTGGGGGGGGTCGATGGCGAAAGTTTGGGTCCCGGCATTGGTAGTTAATTCGACCGGGGTGAAGGCGAAGGTGGAAAAGGAGATCCGGCCCTTGTCGCCGACGATGTCGATCCGGTCGCAGCGCTGGTCGGCGGCGAAATTCCAGACTCCTGCGCCGAGTGCGCCGGATTCGAAGGCGAAGCTGGCGGAAACGGCGTCTTCGACTTGGTAGAGCCCGGCTTGGTTGGTCGCGTGGCCCGAGGCGTGGGCGATGGGGCCGAGCAGAAAGTCGAGAAAGTCGAGCTGGTGCGAGGCTAGGTCGAAGAAATAGCCGCCACCTGAGATTTCTGGGACGACGCGCCAGGGCAGGTCGTCGGGATCCTCGGATGCGGGTTGGCAGAGTGCAATGGAGGCGAAGCGCACCGCGCCGATGGCCCCTTCCTCGACCAGCGACTGGACCTTGAGGAAAGCGGGCAGAGCACGGCGGTAGTAGGCGACGAAAAGCGGCACCCCGGCCCGGCGGCAGGCGTCGATCATCGCCAGGCACTCGCCGTGGTTGCGCGCCATTGGTTTTTCGACGTAAACAGGTTTGCCGGCTCGGGCGACTTGGGCCGTGTAGTAGGCGTGGGTGTCGGGGGGCGTCGCGATATAGACCGCATTGACATCTGGGTCGGCGATGAGTGCGTCGGCTTGGTCGTACCACTTGGGTACGTCGTGGCGCGCGGCATAGTCGCGGGCCTTGTCTGCGTCGCGGCGCATGACCGCCACCAGTTTGGAATTGCGAGTCTTGTACAGAGCGGGGCCGCTCTTTACTTCTGTGACGTCGCCGCAGCCGATGATACCCCAGCAAATTGTAGCCATGAGATGTTCTCCAGACGAGTGAGTTAGGCGGCCTGTTGGACGATAGCTAGCAGGCCGTCGCCGTATTTTTCGGCCTTGGCCGGGCCGATGCCGTGCGCCAGCTTGAGTTCTTCGAGGTTGGCGGGCCGTAGCAGGACGATATCGCGGAGCGTGCGGTCGCTGGCGATGACGTAGGGCGGAACCTTTTCGTCGCGGGCCAGTGTCATGCGGTAATGGCGCAGAGCATCGAAGAGAGCTTGAGCTTTTTCGTCAAAATTCCCGCTGGAGTCGGGGGTGTGAGGCTTCGACGACCCGACTGAGCTCGCCGAAGTCCTGAGCTCAGCCGAAGGCCGGCCGCGCGCGGTGCGGGCTGCTGGGACCGGAGCCGATTTTGGCGGCAGCAGCAAGCGCGCGGGCCGCTCGGCGTGAATGACTTGGCGTCCTTCTTCGGTGAGGATCACGACCGGCCGCTCGCCGCCGGAAAAATCGACCCAACCGGCCGTGACCAACCGGCGCAAAAGCTGCAAAAGCCAGCGCTCAGAATGTTCCTTGAGAGTGCCAAAGGTCGGAGTCCGATCTAGGCCGTCGCGTGCAAGGCGGGCGTCCGTGGTACCGCGCAGGAGTTTGGCCGCCATTTGGATGCCGTAGCGTCTGTGCAGGCGGGCGACCGCGCAAAGGGCTTTGCGCACAGTGGTGGCGACCTCTGTGGCGTCGCCTGCCTCGGCATGGGAGAGACTACGGCAGACGTCGCAGCGGCCACAGCCCGAGAGCGTTTCTTCCTCGTCGCCGAAGTAGCGCAGAATCGCGTCGTGGCGACAGGACCCGCCCTCGCTCCAGCGCATCAGTTCCAAAAAGAGATTCCACTTGTGCTGGACTACCGCTTGGTCGGGAGCGCGGCCGTTGGCATCGCTTTCGATTAGGTGGCGTCGCAGCGGCATGTCGCCGGGGGAGACCAGCAGCAGGCAGTAGGCGTCTTGGCCGTCGCGCCCGGCGCGGCCTACTTCCTGATAGTACGCTTCAATCGAGCTGGGCGGGGCCAGATGGGCGATGGCGCGCACATCGGCGCGGTCAATGCCCATGCCAAAGGCATTGGTCGCCACCACGATTTGGATTTGGTCTTGAATAAAGGCACCCTGAACGGCGTCGCGGTCTGGCCCCGCCATGCCCGCGTGATAGGCGGCTACCCGCCAGCCGTTCTCTTGCAGACGGGCGGCTTCTTCCTCAGTGCTCTTGCGGGTGGGGGCATAGACGATGGCGGTACCTAACCTTTTGTCGGGCGCACCGAGTGCTTCGGCCAGCAGCGCATCAAGCCGCTGGCGGCGCTCGGCAGCGCTGTTGATTTCGGCGACTCGCAGCGCGAGGTTGGGCCGGGCAAAGCCGCGCACTAGCTGTGGGGTGTCGCTCGGCAGCCCGAGGCGTTCGAGGATCTCGTCGCGCACCACTGGCGTGGCCGTGGCGGTGCAGGCGAGGACCCGACAGTCGGGCAGCTCGCGGACCAGTTCGCCAATCTGCAAGTACTCGGGCCGGAAGTCGTGCCCCCACTCGCTGATGCAGTGGGCCTCGTCCACGGCAATGAGCGAGCACTTGATCTGGCTCAGGAGGGCGCGGAAGCCGGAGAAGGTCAGCCGCTCGGGCGCGGCATAGACCAGCTTATACTGGCCTTGGGCCACCTCGCGCATGCGGCGGCGCAACTCGTCGCCGTCGAGGGTCGAGGATAGGTACGTGGCGGCGAGGCCGCGCCGCTGTAGCGCTTGGACCTGATCGTGCATCAGGGCGATGAGCGGCGAGACCACTAGGGCCGTGCCCGGCAGCAGGGCCGCGGGTAGTTGGTAGGTCAAGCTCTTGCCGCCGCCAGTGGGGGCGACTAAAAGTAGGCGACCGGTGGCGAGCAGGGTTTCGATGGCTTCGCGTTGGCCGGGCAGAAAACGCGCAAAGCCGAGTCGGGCCAATGCGGCGTCGAGAACGGCTGGGGGAGGCTTGAGGGAGTCGGCGTCGTTGAGAAAGAGGACGTTTTTATGTTCGGTCATTCGAGAGAATTGGATCGGCGTGGTAGCACCTTGCGGAGCAGAAAATATAAGTTGGTCTAAGACTCTTGCAATTGGCGTGCCAGCCCAATTTTCAGAGAAAATAAGTGCGTACCACAAAAAGCGCTGTGCAGAATACTACACAGCGCTGTATCGCCTGCCGGACTCGAAGGCGGAGAATTCTTATAGACTTGAAGAGCTAGCCGTCAGACCGTCGCTGATCCCAGGGGCCGTAGATGGCCAGCGTGGTGCCGGGATGCTGGATATTGACGAAGAGCACTTGGCCGTCGGGCGAGAAGGTCGCGCCGGCGAATTCGGAATTGTTCATGCGGTTGTGCCCGAAGCGGTATATCTGGCCGTCGGGCGTTACGCCGACTAGGTTGTTTTCCCCGCTGCCGTCCTCGCAGACGATCAAGTCGCCAAAAGGCGAGACCGTGAGGTTGTCGGCGTTGTCGACTAGGTTGCCGTCGTTCGGCTCGACGAACAGTTCGAGCGTCCCCGGTGTTTTGCCCTCTTCAGCCGTGCCCTCGTGCGGGCTGGGCTGGTAGCGGAAGATTTGGCCTTTCTTTTTGCGGCCGCCGCTGGTGCAGACAAAGTAAATCGCGTCGCGGCCGTACCACATGCCCTCGCCGCGGGCAAAGCGGGCGCAGCCCTTGCCCTCAAACCCCTGAATGCGCAAGTCGTTGTCTGGCGATTCGACGTTTTCTATATCGACCCAGCGCACGGCGAGCGGCTCGCCTGGGCGCACCAACTCTTTTTCCCAGTTGCGGGTGTCCAAGCCGGGATGGTCGATTACGGCTAAGGCTTGCAGCCGCCCAGCTATTAGTTTGCCCGGTGCGTCGGGGATGTAGCGGTAGATCAAGCTGTCGCCGGTATCTTCGGTCTCATAGACGATTCCCGAGCGGGGATCTACGGCGACGGCCTCGTGCACGAAGCGCCCCATGGCCTTGAGCGGCACGGGCGTGGCGCGGCCGATTTCTGTGGTAGCGGGGACCTCGAAGTTGTAGCCGTGGTCTTTTTCGATCGGCCCTTCAATCCGCTGGGCCGTCTCTTCGCAGCTAATCCAGCTATGCCAAGGGGTCGGCCCGCCGGCGCAGTTGCGCACCGTGCCGGCCAAGCTGAGAAATTTCCGCTCCACTGCGCCGGTTTGCGCGTTGTAAACGATGTTCGTGGTGCCGCCCAAGGACGGCATCTGGCCTTGGCCCCAGTCGTACAGGTCTTCTTTGGGCAGTTTGCCCAGATTCTCGTTGTCATCGCCGAAGGCACCGGCTTCTTTCGACCCGGGGCTCAGCTCTTGGTTGCACACCAAAACGACGCGGCCCTCTGGTCCGGGGAAGGCTGCCATCCCGTCGGCTGCGCCCGGCAATCGCAGGCCATCGTCCATGAGTTCGCCGGCGCGTGCGAGAACCCGATAGCTAAATCCCTCGGGCAGGTCGAGGATGCCTCCGGGGTCGGGCATGAGCGGCCCAAAGCTATTTTCGGGCGCAGGCGCTGGAGCGCCCCACGCGAGGTGGCGATGGAGGCCGGCAAAGCCGATGGAAACGGCTGCGGCGCTTCTGAGGAACTGGCGTCTAGAAACAGACATGGGATTGTCTCCTATAGCTAAGAGGCATGAGAGCGGCTCGAAGGGGACTTGTACGAAAATACCAAGAGGAACATCTCATCGTCAAATGCGAACTTTCCCGGCGCACTATCTTCGTCCGTATATTAAGACGATGCGATTTCAAGAACCCCAGTGGCACGACGAGTTGCCTTCGACCAATACGACCTTGGTCGAGTGGCTACGCGAGGGCCGGGACCTGCCCGACGGCTTCGTGCTTGCCGCTCGTTCTCAGACCGCTGGCCGGGGCCGCTACGAACGGCAGTGGCTTGTCCGGCCCGGCCGCAATTTGACCTTTTCCGCGCTATTGCAGACCGCTGCGTCGCCGTTGCAGTTCCTGTCGCTGCCGCAGGCCGCCGCTTTGGGCGTGGTCGCCTATTTGGAGGAAAATGGCTTGGAGGCGCAGACCAAGTGGCCCAACGACGTGCTAGTGGACGGCCGCAAGATCTGCGGTATTTTGGCCGAGCGCTGCAATGGGGTCGTCCTCGGAATCGGCCTCAACGTCAACATGGATGCCGACGAGGCGGCGTCCATCGGCCAGCCCGCTACCTCGCTGCGGATTGAAACGGGCACCGAGCGCGATGTCGAGCGTGCATTGGACGAGTTGCTGGTGCATTTGCAGGTGTGGATCGGGCGCTGGGAAAAAGGCGGCTTTTCTGCGCTGAGTGCAGTGTGGGAGTCGCACTGCGCTAACTTGGGCCAGTACGTCGCAGTTGGCGAGTACACGGGTGTGGTGCTGGGCTTTGGCGCAGCCGGACAACTGCTGCTGCGCGAAGACGATGGGACGCGGCGCGAGGTGTGGA
>VXZF01000254.1 GCA_009845645.1 Gemmatimonadota bacterium
CACAATCCCGGCTCATATACCGGGTCCTTGTCTAAACGGGGACTTCCCGACGGATTATACGTTGCAAGATTGAGAGCAGATCGACGATCAGACAAAGCTGTGGTGCAGATCTTGTATCTGATTTGGACCAATAGAAAGTGAGGTTTGGGATGTATTTCGACAAGTGCAGACTGGTAGCGAGCCTAATGATGTGTCTGGCTATATGTTCTCTGTGTTTTGCACAACAGCCAACCCATTCAGAAGAAGAGATGAAGCGATTTCACCAATTGAAATACTCCTCTTCCGAAACCACAGAGCAGTATTGGGAAGGCATTTTGGGACTTGAGCAATTGCTGGCAGATTATCCCAATACCTTTCTGAAAGGCGACATCTCCATTACACTGTTGCATTATTACCAACAGGTCACCGACGATCCACATCTGTTGATTGAACTGTCTGAAGAAATGCTCGCATTGCGAATGTATTCCCACAGTGCTTATGAAGCTGCTGCTCGGGTACTTGTGGACAAGCAGGTTCGAGCTGATAAAACACTTCTATATGCACAGAACGCATTAAAAGGAGCATTGCAGAAACAGGCAGAATGGAAAAATTACGGGAAATCAGAATTAATCTGCCGCGATCTATTAGCGCGTGCTTACCAACTCGTTGGACAACACGATCAAGCTGTCGCTGAAATAAAGACCGTGATTCGCGGATGGCAAACTCGAAAGGATTTAGGCGACCTGGAACTGGCATCTAAGCAGTTTAAAGTAGATCGAGCAAAGGTCACTTTGTTGCGAATTTATATTGATCAAAAAGCTTGGAGTCAGGCTTACGAACTCGCCTCAGAATTATTGCTAACTTCAGTCGTGCGTCGGAATGTTGCGGAATTGTGGAGCCAAGCTTATGTCGGGAAATTTGGCTCAGGTGTAGGGATGAGCAAAGCCTATGCTTCCTCAAAGGCCGAGTGGGATAAAAAAATTATCCAGCGCGTTGAAAATGAGCGAATCTCACGACCTGCACCGACCCTTGCAGTGCAAAAGCTGGATGGAGAGAAGATCACCTCAGCAGACTTGCAGGGCAGGGCTATGGTCGTGACGTTTTGGGCGGGGTGGTGTAGCCCGTGTATTGCAGAGTTGCCCTATCTACAAAAACTCAAGGAGCAATTCTACGAGCAAAATGTTGAATTTTTAGCGGTGAATATTGACCAAGATTCTTCGGGACGCAGAGATATGGTGGCGAACTTTCGCTATCAGAGTGCACCCAGTCTAACATTTGTCTTGGGTGATTTGGAAATGCGAGAGGCGTTTGGATCTAACGAGATTCCCTATACGTGTATTATTGATCCGGACGGACAGATTCGCTATGAACGCAAGGGATTAGGCACTGATTTTAGCACGGCAATGGCGCATCAGTTGCAGTGGGTGTTGGCAGAAAATTGAAAGGACTTGTCATGGCGACCAGAGACAAACCAGACAAAAGGTTGACCCCGCTCGAAACCCTCATCCTGAACGTCCTGTGGGATGAGTCGCCCGCAGCCGTCAAGCAGGTGCGGGAGCGGCTAACAGCCGTCAAGCCGATGGCCTACAATACCGTGCTGACCATAATGCGCATCCTGCGCGATAAGGGCTTTGTGGTCTCGGAGCGAGAAGGCCGTTCCGATCTCTACCGCCCGGTGGTCACGCGCGAGGACATGGGGCGGCGCTCGCTGGGCGAAGTCATCGACTCGTTCTTTGCCGGCTCGGCCGAAGCACTCGTCAGCCAACTACTGGACGGCCAGTCGCTTAGCGACGAGGAATTGACCGCGATCCGGGCGGAGCTGGACAAAACCCTTGAGCGCAGAAAAGGAGACCAGCGATGAACGCGGCTTTGAACGAGTTAGGTAGCCAGCTATTCGGCTGGTTTAGTCAGTTAAGTATCGAACTAGCGGCGCTAGCGGTCTTAGTCCTAGTCGCCAGTTACCTATTGCCAATAAAGTCGCCAGCCTTGCGCCACCTGTTATGGACGATCGTGCTGCTCAAGCCGCTCGTCTCCATCGCGGTCAGCTCGCCCTATACGCTATTCACACCGTTCGTGCCACTCGTGGAACCCAGTCAGGACACCCTCGCATTCTCGCCTGTCGAGCACCCAACGATGCAAGTAGCGGCTTCTCCAACAATTGCCACAAGTAGTGTGCAGCTTACTACAGCCGGCTGGGGAGCGATACTGTGGATAGCAGGTGCGGTGCTGCTCATCGGGCGGATTCTGATCGGCTACGGCATCGTCTGGTGCTTGCGGAGCCAAGCGCAAGTGCAGCGCGACGGTCCGCTTTGCGACGCTCTGCGGCAAGCGCGTCTAACCCTCGACTGCTATTCCAAGGTCGGGGTGGCGACCTCCACCTCCCCTTCTATCAGTTCGCCGATGGCGCTGGGCATCCTGAGACCGATCATTGTTTTCCCCGCCGATCTCGTAGAGAAACTGCGCACCGACGAGCTCGCCTTGATCCTCATGCACGAGCTAGCACATGTGCGCCGCTGGGACAACCTCACAAGGCTGCTGCACCGACTAGTCGCCGCTGTATTGTTCTTCCATCCCGCTATATGGCTGTGCGGTCGCATGTTGCGGCGGGAAGCCGAACAAGCCTGCGACGATCTGGTGGTATGTGCCACCGGCCGCTCAGAAGCCTATGCGCGCGGCTTGGCTCACGTCGCTGAACGGGTGGTCCACTCAAACCCTTTGATAAGGAGAATCCCCACCATGAACGCCTTTGCAGCGGAATCGGATCTGGCGCTGAGAATTCGTAGGACGCTTGGCGGCGGTGCGCGTCAGATGGGCATGCGGACACGCGTGTTGGTGGCGGTATTGCTATGCCCCCTAGCCGCCGTGACGCTGCCCTCTGTATCCAAAATCTCGGCTGAGTCGAGTCAGGATGAGCGTCCCTTTATACTCGTGAAGCAAGACGACAAACCAGTGACGTTTGCGACGCTTAAAGAAGACCTGCAGGCAAAGAGACGACTGCTGGACAATACTACGATGATTGTCATCCAAAGCGACGAGCGTGCCCCGCACGGGATGATCGCCGGGATCATGGACATCGCCCGCCAAGTAGGGCTCGTCGATCAGGTAGTGGCCACGGAACCGCAACCGGAAGTGACCAACGTCGCGGTTGCGCCGAGTCAGAATGACAGAATCTGGCAAGAGGCGATGGCCACTAATCCAGATAGATGGTCCGACGAACTCAAAACCCAGCTCCTCGAACTCAAACCCGGTAATATCTCGTATGAAATAACCACCGCCTCATCGGCTGAAGAATTATTTATTTGGAATGTCGCCGGAGAGCTCGTTCGAACCTTTTTTTTGGGCGATCAGAGTCCCGGCAAATATAGCATCGTCTGGGACGGGCGAGACGATGTCGGCCGCGAGCGCAGCAACGGCGTGTATTTCTATGCGTTGAAATCCGACAAAGAGAAGCATATAGGGTACAGGATGATATTGGTTAGATAACCATCAAACGAGCATCCGCAAGATGGTCGAACCTCAATAGAGTTAATCTTCGAGGTGGAAGGCGTCGATGGTTAGACGAGTTTTACCGGTGGTGATTCTCATGGTTATCTTCTCGCTTGGCGTAGCTTCCGCTGAATCTACACAAGACTTGGAGATAAACATGGTTGAACGCTGGGGCGTGTATGAACTCACACTAGCCGGACCCGAGACGGGCAATCCATTCGTCGATGTCGAATTAACAGCAGAATTTGCACTAAACGGTCGCGTCTTCGCGCCGCACGGATTCTACGATGGAGACGGCGTGTACAAAATTCGCTTTATGCCCGATGCGGTCGGCGAATGGACGTATATCACGAAAAGCAACCACGCAGACCTCGACGGCAAGACCGGACAGTTTACGTGCATTGCACCATCCGCAGACAATCACGGACCCGTGCGCATTCACAACGACTTCTACTTCCAGTATGCCGACGGAACACCCTATCACCAGTTCGGGACAACCTGTTACGCTTGGGCGCATCAAGGGGTGGCCATGGAGGAACAGACGCTCAAAACCCTCGCCAATGCACCGTTCAACAAGCTGCGAATGTGCATCTTTCCCAAGGACTACGTGTACAACAAAAACGAGCCGGTGTACTATCCGTTCGCGGGCACGCCGCTGAAAAATTGGGACTTCACGCGATTCAATCCCGAGTTCTGGCGTCATTTTGAGCAACGCGTTGGCGATCTCTTGCAGCTTGGCATTGAAGCCGATTTAATCCTGTTTCACACCTACGATCGCTGGGATTTCGAGAACATGGACGCGGCCAGTGACGACCGCTACATCCGCTACGCCGTCGCCCGATTAGCCGCCTTCCGCAATGTGTGGTGGTCACTGGCCAATGAATACGACTTCATGCCAGCCAAAGAAGAATCCGACTGGGATCGGTTTTTCCAAATCATCCGCGACCACGACCCGTATCAGCGGCTGCGCGGAATTCACAATGGACGGCGCTGGTATGACCACAGCA
Organism: Gemmatimonadota bacterium; assembly: GCA_009845645.1. Taxonomy (GTDB): domain Bacteria; phylum Latescibacterota; class UBA2968; order UBA8231; family UBA8231. The sequence goes on from VXZF01000254.1 coordinate 4,473, forward strand.
AGCCGTGGGTAACGCACGTCAGTATCCAAACCTCCAACATGGCACACGGAATCCGCTATCGCAGCCAATACAAAAAGCCCGTGATTTACGACGAGTGTCGCTACGAGGGAGACATTCCGCAAGGATGGGGAAACATCAGCGCCCGGCAGATGGTGCAACACTTTTGGGCGGGGACTGTTTCCGGTTGCTACGTCGGCCACGGGGAAACGTACAAACACCCCGAAGACCTACTCTGGTGGGCAAAAGGCGGCGTGCTGCGCGGCGACAGCCCCAAGCGCATAGCATTCCTCAAATCGTTTATGGCAGACGCGCCAGCGTTTGACACGCTCGAACCAATGGGCGACGACAGCGGGCGGTATGTCCTCGCCAAACCTGGAGAATACTATCTCGTTTACACCACCGACCCACAGACGATAACCCTCGAATTGCCGGGCAATCAATCGTATAAAATCGACGGCGTCGATACGTGGAACATGGAAGTCGTCCCCATTGGGACCGCACAGCCGGGAGCATATACATTCGCTGCGTCATACAGCGACTTTGCGTACCGCTTTACGCCTCTCTACTCCGATTCCTCCAGCGTCTCGTCATAAGGCCCGGCCAGTGCTTCACCTTGGGCCTTGATTTCTTCCAAGCGGCGCGACATGCTGCGCACGATATCCGGGTGCTGGCCGTACAGATTCTGCCGCTCGGCAATGTCGTCTTTGAGGTTGAACAGTTCCCCGGGGAAATCGTGGTCGCTATAGCCCCGCTCCGCCTTAAACCAATCCGGCTCGCGGTTGTCATCGCCGGAAGGGGCGTCGATAAAGACCCAGTCGTCTTGGCGCAGGGCAAAGCGGCCCGCGCAACTGTGGTGCACGGCCGAGCGGCGCACCGGCGCGTCAACCTGCCCCTGCAACAAAGGCAATATGCTAATGCTGTCTTCGGCCGTTCCCGGAGGCAACTGGCCCCCGGTCAACTGAGCGCAGGTGGCCATAAAATCGCCCAACAGAGCGAGCTGGTCGCAGACCACTCCGGCCGGCGTAACCCCAGGCCAGCGAGCGACAAAGGGCACGCGGTGACCACCTTCCCAAGTATCGCGCTTGGCACCGCGCAAATGGGCCATGCTGTAGTGCCCGAATTGGCGCACGTGCTCGTAGCAGCCGCCAGCCGCAGCTCGGCTGCACTCAGGGCCGTTGTCGCTGGTGAAGATGAGCAGCGTGTCGTCGGCCAACCCCTGCTCGTCGAGCGCGGCCATAATTTCCCCGACCACCCAATCGACTTCGCAGACAAAATCGCCGTACAGACCCGCTCCACTGCGACCGATAAACTCCTCGTTGGGAACAATCGGCGTGTGCGGCGAGGTCAGCGGCAAGTAGAGGAAAAAAGGATCAGAGTTAGCTTCGGCGATGTACGCGCGAGCGCGGCGGACGAATTCGGGGACCATGTCCTCCAATTTCCAGCCCGGCATCATGGCTCCGGGCTGACCGAACATCTCCTCGGGCTTTTGCTCAGTCGGGGCCGCAGCCAGTCGGTCCTGCTCAAACCAAGTGTAGGGCGGGAAATTCGGCACATCGACGCCAAAGTAGTAGTCAAAGCCACAGGCTAGAGGACCGCCGCCGATGGGTTTGCTGTAGTCGATATTGCGCTCTAGGGCTTGGCGCTGCTCGCGATTGAGGCGGCCGATGGGCGCGTCGCCGCAGGCTGGTTTGCCATCCTTAGTCGCCCACTCCCAGCCGAGGTGCCACTTGCCGATGCAGGCGGTGCGGTAGCCCTGCTGGCGCAGCAGCTTGGCTACTGTGGGACGGTCGGCTTCTATCAAGGGCGGATCCCAGGGCCACAGGACGCTGCTCTTGAGCGGAGTGCGCCAGCAATAGCGGCCGGTGAGCAGGGCGTAGCGGCTGGGCGAGCAGACGCTGGAGGAAGCATGGGCGTCGGTAAAGCGCATTCCCTGAGCGGCGAGGCGGTCGAGGTTCGGCGTGGGAATTTTGCAGTCGGGATTGTTGCATCCCATATCGCCGTATCCCATATCGTCGGCGAGGATGTAGATGATGTTGGGATTCTGCCGGGGCATGGCCGGTCCTTTCTTTTAGATGGAAATCGCCACTGATAAGCTAAATACCCGATCGACGTCCCCGTTCGGCCCCGGGGCACCAGCCCAGCCGTTGGCCAAGCGGTCGTAGGCCACGATCAACCCATCGGCTCCCCAAGGCATCAGCGCGGTGTAAGACGTGCTCATGGCGGGGTCCTCTCCCGCCTGTGCGTTGCAGAAGGCGTCCGAAAAACCCGCATTCGGCTCGACCAGTCGGTTGTGATGCACCCCCAGATTTACCCGCTCCCATTTTTCGCCCTGTCCATCGGCGCAGAGCCAGAGGAACAGACCTGGACGGCCACCGGTCAGCACTATCGCGCCATTGCCCAACCGAGCGAGCCTTGGTTGTACCGAAGCCATCCCTTCCATGCGCACTGACGGCGACCACGTCCGGCCTTCATCCGCGCTAATGCTCTTGTGGAAATCCCACCTACCACCGACGCGATAGACGCACAGCAGGTCGCCATTGTCCAGCCGCAGGGTATTGGATTCGTTAGGACCTTCGGGCGCACCGGGCGCAGCATCCGGACCAGCGACAGTGCTGCGGTACGTCCACGCAAAGCCCCCGTCGTCGCTGACTACGGCGAACGTATTATAACCTTCTTCCCCATCGAATTTTCCGTACATCGTCGTCAACAGGTTCCCATCCTTGAGGCGCAGGATGTTGCCATTGTGCTGGAGCCGCAATACGTCTTCGTGATAATCGGCAAGCGGGCGCGGAAAGTCGCAGACCCGCACGTCCTGAGGCTCGACCGCGAGCGCACCATCGACCATCGTCAGAACATTGCCCGGAGCAACGCAGTTTCGCCGGTCTCCCGGCGCTTGCGGCCATTGCTCGTACGGCATCATCAACGTGCTCGACGCATCTCGGACGGAGGTATGGCCATACGAGTCGATGCGCTGATCCGGACGCCAGCTACCACCGGCATCATAGCTCACAAAAAGATCGGCTGGCCACTTCCCCTGCGCGACATCGGCGGAGCGGATGCAGGCACAAACCAGCACGTCGTCGCCGACTTGGTGCAGAGACGGAAACCAGAAATGGCCAGAGTCCTGACCCACTTCGACCGGAACACCTGCTTGGACGAGACCGTTCTGGAGCGGATAATCGATCATATTATCTCGAAGGGAAACGCCCCACGTGGGGCCAACAACAACAAACGGATTTTGTGTGCCAGCGCCAAGGCAACTAGGAGTGGGATTCTCACAAGCTCTCCTCGATCGCCGCTACAGTCGCCTCTGTATTCCCTCTTAAACCAAGATCCTCTACGATCAGCCCTTGTGAGTCGACCAAGTAATACGAAGGGATGCCCATCACTTGGTAGGTTTTGGCTACCTCCGCGCTCCAGCCGTCTGCCCGCACGTGGACGCCTTTGATCTCGTGTTTGTCAATCGCCTCTCGCCAAGCAGCCTCATCCGCGTCCAGCGATATGTTGAGGAAGACGACCGGCCAGTCAGACGTCTTTTCCTTAACTTGGCGGAGATAGGGTAGATCGTCGATACACGGCCCGCACCAACTCGCCCAGAAATCGAGCAGAACCACCTGCCCCTTGAACTGGCTTAGCGATACGGGTTGACCGTCGAGGTCGTCGAGGGTGAAGTCGGGTGCGGGTTGTCCGGGTTGTAGCTTCAAGGCGGCAGCCAGAGCCACTAGCACGGCCTCATTGTATTCTGGGTGCGGGTTGATCTGTTGGAACTCTTCCCACTTGCGCTGGGCCCACGCAAAGGCTTCACTGCCACCGCGCTTGAGCGTATTGATCAGCTCTCCGGCTAAAAACCAGTAGAGCACTCTCCCTTCGAGTTTTTCTTTGGCCAGATTGTATCTAGACCCAAACCAATGTCCTTTTCCGGCATAGATCGAGTCGAGTTGAGCCTGGGCGGCTTCCGACAGACCCAAGCCCGATAGATCAATCTTCGCCGACAGCTTGAGCGGTTGACGATGTTCGTACATTGAGTCGAGTTGAGCCTGGGCGGCTTCCGACAGACCCAAGCCCGATAGATCAATCT
>VXZF01000475.1 GCA_009845645.1 Gemmatimonadota bacterium
AACCGGCTATGCGGCGCATACACCTGGCGCTTACAGCCAATTGATTCTGGCTAGAGATTCACAGCGCAGAACCCGTTTGCAAAAACGCATTTAAGGTATCCAAATCCATGCCCTCAATACCCAGTTCGCGCACACTCCGCCCCGTGGCCCACCCATCAGCCCCCATCACCACGGACCCAATATCCACCAACCCGCGCATCAAAGGCGCGCCCACGCCGTATTGCGCGCCCACATCGTGCCAAGTTGAAAGACCGTATGGAATATCCTCGCTGAGCCAACGGCTCTCGAGCGACCCGGGCGCTTTGAGTTGCGTGAGCATTAGGCTGCCATTAATCGTTGCCCACAAATCTCCCCTAGGGCCAAAACCCGTACGGTAAAACGCTTCATCGGCTGCTATGAGATCATAACCCAAAGCTGTTGCGATGGCCCTCCGCTCTGCATCCACGGCCATGATCGTCTTTGCTACCGATGGGGATACCCCTTCTTCGTAGAAATAGAACTCACCGTGCGAATATTCGATTCGTCCTGCGTTCATCAACACACCCGCAGGATGCACGACCGGATTCATCGCAGACAAACCACAGGCCAGCGCGGTGGGATAGGTCTGAAGGCCCGGGAACAGCGGCGACAGCCGAGCGCGTACGCGATCTGTTGCTGTTGCTGGCAATACCCCCAAGCCCAAGCCCGTCACGGCACCCCAAATCGTCGCGGTATCCGGCGCTGTTTTCCGACACACATAAGGCGCGGTATCCACCTCCGCCAGCGCGAGGTCTGCTACTCCTTGGTCGCGCAATAGTGCCGCCCATTCCAATGTGCCCAAGGTGCCCGGCATCAGCACGACCGTATGTTCGGGCCTGAGATGGGGGGCGCAGGCAATGGCAAATGGTTTGTGGGCATACGCCGGCACGATTAACAGAATCAAGTCAGACGCATTCAGCGCCGCTTCAATATCCGTGGTCATGCAGTGAATTTTTGCAGCCCCCACCTCTTCGACCCCCACCAAGTGAATCACGCCTTGGTCGTGCACCGGATCGAGCGTGTGCCCAAATTCTGGCAATTCGCAAAGCGTAATATCAAAACCTTTCAAGGTCAGATTTGCAGCCGTGGCAAATGCCGTATTGCCGCCGCCGAGAATGGTAATGTGTTCGGACATAGAAGTATCCTTTTTCTTTTGCCTTAGACGACGTTCTCTGGCGACCACCAGCGGGTTCCTGAGTCCATCGCCCTACGCATTTTCGCCTGTGGTCGGATGCTCAATAGAGGTTGTCTTTTGTCGTAATGGAGCACCAGCGCGAATTGAAAAGTGCGCGGAGCAAAATATCCCGTGCGTCGGGCGTGTCAATTTGTTTTAACCCATAAGCGGCGTAAAATCGGTTGTAGCGGTTCTCGTCCTCGAGCATCTCGCGCAATGCCTCAAGCGCAATACAACCTGCTTCGCCGGAGTTGGCCAGGGTTAGCGCGGCGTTGCGGCGCACGCGGTAGTCCTCATCGCCGAGTGCTTCTGTCAGATCGGCAATCAGCGCATCAGAAAAAACGCCGATGGCACCCAAAGCCTCAATCGCATTGCGGCGCACCCACCAGTGGCGATCGCTCATCGCCATTCTCAGGGCGGGTTCTGCCTCCATTGCGCTCGCGCCCAAGCGGCCCAACACATGGGCGGCGACCGCCCGCACCCACCAGTGCTCATCGGACAACATCTCCGCCAAAGCCCCTGCGGCCGGTGCGCCTATCGACGCCAGTGCCAGCGCCGCACAGCCGCTCGTGGGATTGGTTCCGTGGGCATTGTCCGGCGTTTTGGCCTCGGTCTCTGCGATCGTGGCCAGTGCTTCCTCCCGCATGGCGGCGACGAGTTCAGGCACGACCGACGCGCCAAACTCGGCTAGCCCATACGCCGCATCTAAGCGCTCGCCCTCTGATCCGCGCTTTAAGACCGAGAGCAAGTCTTTCACATTGCCATTTGAAGGCCGCTGTTTTTTCTTGGGCTTTCCGCACAACCAGTGCCAGACATCGCGCGATATGGCCGGATGCCGATCCTCAATGCCGGGCGCCCACGCGCGATTTTGATGATTCCAAGCCGGGTTCTCTGGCTCCCGTGTACGCGCAAACTGAAATTTCAGCATATACCGATTTTTAGCACTGACATTCTCTGTTGCGCGATGCCAAGAATCAAAGTGAATGAGCGCCACCGTCCCCGCAGGACCGCAAAATGCCCGCGCTTCTTCCTGCGTTTGCTCAGGATCCACATCGCTAATGGTTTTGTACATCTGCATCCCAGGCAGCACGCCCGAAGGTCCCATATCCTCTGTAGTATCTTGCGGAAAGTAAAAAGCGAGCACCCAATAAAATCTCGGATGCCGCAAATTGTGATCGTACACATAACAATCCTTGTGCCATTGCTGTCCTCTGCGCCCGGGCGGATTCAAGTGGCAATGTCGATGAGGGTTCAAAATGTAATCTGGCCCCAATAAACTAGTCAGGGCACCCTGTACATTGGGGTGTTCAAACACGCGCCCGGCCTGCGGAACCCGAGGCAAAATGTTATTTCCGGGATTGCCTTCTTCCGCAAAAACCGCCTCAATCTGATCGCGAATGCCGGCGTGAAATGAGGGTGGATAATCCGCCTGCACAGTCAGACATCCATCGACGATAAACCGCTGCACCTCTTCGTCGCTCAACAACTGAATTGAATCCGCCATAGGAAACTCCTCCGCTAAAAATTTCTACGATCGTCAATCGACCAGACCCCAGAGACGCTGCCGCGCCTCGGGCCAGTCCGGCCAGTCTGGATGCAAGTGCTTCAGTGCCGCTAGATCGCGCTTGCGGCCGCCCGGTGGGAAGTAGTTCCAGCCCATGGCGCGTCGCGGACCGGCAGCCGTCTTCACCCCAGTGGCGTGCCAGCACGAGGGCGTCCACACCAAAGTCCACCGTGGGTCGAGGACGACCTCGACTTCGCTAGGATGGTGGGCAAAGCAGTGCGTCGGCACCTCGTCGTGTGTGCCGGTGGCCAGTTCGAACTGTAGCAATTCAGCCGCCACCTCCTCGCGGGGACGGTACTGGCTGCCGGGCAGCACCCGCAGCGGTGCGTTGCTGGTGTCGTGGCGGTCGAGGGCGGTGCGGAAGGAAACCTGCTTCACCTCCGGCCCGCCGTCCACGTGCCAGTGGACCTGCCGTTGCGGTCGGCCATCGGCGCTGACAATCTTCGAGGCATCGCCGATGCCACAGGCACCCACATGTACCTCTTCGGCGTCTAGAATCCGCCGCGCCGCTTCAACCAACTCGGGGTGCTCCACCATCTGCAGCAGCGGTTCGCCGATCATCAGGAACTGGCAGGCCAGTCGGTTGCAGCCTCCGGGGAACTCGGTGCGCTCCCACTCTGGCTCGATCTCCTGCTGCCGGAAGTCGATCTGGCGCAGGCCCTCGGCACCGAGGGGATTGGGGGTCAGGAAGAACCCGTTGCGCTCAAAGTGGGCGAGCTGTTCGTTGGTGATTTCGAAGGATCCGTCCATTAGGTATTTCCCAAGACGCTTTCAAGGTCTAAACAACCGATCCAATCGAAGAAGGGGATCATCATCGGCGGGCCTTTGCTAAGCGTATGGCGAGCGTTAGATTGTGCCGGCGCAAGGTAGTAAATCTGATCTTGCCTTTCAAGGAAGGAGAACGCCATGGGATTTGAAGTGTACGATTGTCGCCGAGATATTCGCAACATTCTAGTGCGACCGCAGATCCGCGCCCGCTTCTGCCGCTTAGAGCCAAGCACAGGCTCGCTCGACGCCTGGCACACGCACGACTTGGGCGACGAGATCTTCATCATTTTGTCGGGTCGGGTGGAGTTCAAAATCAACGGCGAGGTGAAAGAAGTCGGACCGGGGCAGATGTGCTACGCCCTAACCGACGAGCCGCACTCGGTGCGAGTCATCGGCGACGAGCCAGTCTATATGTATCTCTCGGTGACGCCGCATATCCAGCCGACGCATACATTTTACGACGACAAGGGCGAGCGCCAGCCGCCCCACTTCAGGCCGTCGAGCGACTACGATACTACGACAGATTCGACCACGCCGGTGGCCGAGTTGATCGACGGCCACATCGATGCAGTGCGCGCCGTGGCGGCTCAAGCACAGGAGAGCGTGCGCATCCAAGAAGAGCGGGGACAAGAACTCAAGCAGGCCCTAATGGCCGGCGATATGGAAGCGGCCAGCCGCGTGCGCGAGGCCATGTGGGAACCGCTTTTGCAGCTCTTTAAGCAGACGAGCGCCGTGGCGAACGGCTGGAACGGATTGGCACCCCGAGCGGGATCTGTCGATGCAGTATATTGAGCCGCCCCAAAACCATCGCATGAGCAAACGCACCAATAGCCTTGGGCAGCCGATCAGCTTCACGCTGCCAGATTGGACGCCACCACCCCATCCACCGCGAGAATGCATGGAGGGTCGCCTTTGTCGGTTGGAACCACTGCACGTCGATAGCCATCTTGACGACCTGTATCAGGCCAACGCCTTTGATACGGAAGGCAAGAATTGGACCTACTTGGCATACGGCCCATTCTCCGACAAAGACAGCTACCGGGACTGGATGAACGAGACGTGCCTAGGGGACGATCCCCTGTTCTTTGCCATCTTGGACAAGCGCATTGGGTCCGCATGCGGCGTCGCGAGCTACCTCAACATTGTACCTGCAAGCGGCGCTATTGAGGTGGGGCACATCCACTATTCTCCCCAGCTACAGCGATCGCCATTAGCCACCGAAGCCATGTACCTCATGATGAAGAAGGCATTCGAATTGGGCTATCGGCGCTATTGTTGGAAGTGCGACAGCCTGAACAAAGCATCGCGGGCAGCCGCCCAACGGCTGGGATTTTCGTTTGAGGGAATTTTTCGCCAAGCAACGGTCTATAACGGACGCAATCGGGACACTGCATGGTACGCGGCCATTGATTCGGAGTGGCCGGGGCTAGAGCAAGCCTTCCTGACTTGGTTAGCCCCAGACAACTTTGACGACGAGGGCAAGCAGCGATTGCGCCTATCAGACCTCACCCGGCCGATTCTCAAAAATCAAGGAGATACTCGATGAGCCAGATCATCCCCGAACAATACATGTGCTACCGAGCCAAAGAAGCGCTCACCATCGACGGCCACCTCACCGAAGCGTCCTGGAAGCGCGCCCCTCGCACCCCTTTGTTCGTCGACATCGAAGGGGACAAAAAGCCCCTGCCTCGCTTTGCCACTCGGGTCGCCATGCTGTGGGACGACGACTATTTCTACTTTGGTGCTGATATGGAAGAGCCGCACGTGTGGGGCACGCTGACCAAGCGCGACTCAGTCATTTGCGAAGACAATGATTTTGAGATCTTCATCGACCCGGACGACGATGGCGAACACTATATGGAATTTGAGATCAACCCGCTCAACGTGGCTTGGGATCTCTATTTGCCCAAGCAATACAACCGCGGCGGCGAGGCCGATTGGGGCTTCGACTTTGAAGGGATCAAACACGCCGTGCAGATCGACGGCACCCTCAATTGCTCGGACGATGTGGATCGGGGCTGGTCGGTAGAGGTGGCCATCCCTTGGAGCAGCATGGAGCAATACGCTGGCACCGCCTGCCCTCCCAATCCCGGCGACCGTTGGAGGGTCAATTTCTCCCGCGTCGAGTGGGAGTTCGAGCGCTACAAGGGCGGTTATTTGAAAAGGGAAGGCGTTCCCTGCGACAACTGGGTTTGGTCGCCGATGGGGGTGATCAATATGCACGAGCCCCACATGTGGGGATACGTGCAGTTTTCCGCCATTACTGTGGGCGAAGGAGAAGACGCATTCTCAGCGACGCCAGCGGCGCGTCCAGCGCCGGAAGCGCCGTAGAAATTGGCATGGCCAGAATCGCGGGAATGACCGAAGAGCAGGTCGCAGAGCACGCGGCTTGGGTGCGCCAAATCGGCTACACTGTTCTCGAACAGCACCTACCTCTGGACGCGGTAGCAGCCGTTGCCGCGGCCTTCGCGTCCGTGTACGAGGATCACCTCGACGAAATCCGCACCTCGCCCAACAGGGGTCCAATGCGGCACTATATACAGTTGCCTTTTGAATCTCCTTTTTATCAGTCCGGCATTCACGGCGATCCCGGCATCATCGCCATTGTCAGGCGACTACTCGGAGACGATGCCGAGATGGTCCAGTACGCAACGGACACGCCGGCCAAAGGCAGCGTGTACCAGGAATGGCACGGCGATGTGCCGCCGCTGTTTCCTGAGGAGCTTGGGCACGTGCCGCCACCGGCCATCATCACGGTGAACTTTGCCATGGTTGATGTGCGCGAGGACAACGGTCCTTTTGAGGTGGCCAACGGCACGCATCTGCTGCCGCGTCCAGAAGCCCTAGAGAGAATCGAGAAGGGCGATGTGCCGCTGCGCAAGTTGCTGTTGAAGGTCGGCGACGTATTGATCCGCGATCCTCGGTGCCTGCATCGTGGCACGCCCAATACGACCGATACGCCCCGTCCCGTCGCCGTGTTTTCTTTTGAAAGGGCCTGGTATAGGCTGATCAGTCTCAGGCATCACAATCCCGTGCGGCGCAGCTTCTACGAGACGCTGTCAGCACTTGAGCAAGAGGTGCTGAAGCGAATCGTCGAGTGAGTCCAAGGCGCAGGCCGCCAAGCAGCCTTTTCGGCCCGATTCCGAGAAATCTGAATATCACCCGAGATCACGATCCACTCCCCTCACGACCTAATGCTTCAAGCCAAGTTACTCCTCGTCCGCGCCCACTCGGCGCATATACCGAAAGTACGCCCCTCGCAACGCTACCCCGAGCACCAGCGCTACCAACCCGCCGACCAACGCCACGGTCCAGCGCCCTACGTAAAACCCCGAAAAACCGATAATGCCCCCTCCCACGGCCACCGCACCAAGCAGGGCAAGACCTAGGCCGTGCACAATCGGTGCGCCGCCACCGGTTTCAACACCCGCCTTTTGCGCGATCGGCCCCCACCATCCCATCGGCCGCGCCTCTTTGTAGAAGGCCAAGAGCTTTTCCTCTGGCTCTGGCTTGGTGCAAAGTGCCACTGCGATCCAGAGCAAGCACGTCGCGGCAATCGACGAGAGAACTATCACATACGCCGCATCCTGCCCCGCATCGATCAAATGGACGAAAACCACGTACTTGTTTAAGAGAAAGACTATCGGCCCGCCGAAAGAGGCAGCCAACCGCGCCTTGCCGTTAAAGCGCCACCACCACCACTGGCCCCAATTGGCCGTTAGTTCGGCTGAAGAAAGCCCGAGCATAAAAACCGCGATGTCGATGACGTTCTCGGCCTGTAGCGCGACCGCCAGCGAAAGGCCCATGATCGCCAGCATCACCACCCGACCGACGCCCATGTAGTGCGCCATCTCAGCGCCGCGCTTGATAAAGCGCCGATACACATCGTTGATAAAGACTTGGGCCCCGAAGTTCATGTTGGAGTCCACCGTGGACATGATCGAGGCAAACATCGCCACCAGCGCCAGCCCCAGAAGACCCGAAGGCAGGTAGTGGCCTAGCAAGAGACCGTAGGCCAGTTCCTTATCCATGCTGCCGTCGTGCAGGCCCGGCCATTTGACCATCGCCCCCAGAGCCGGCAGGGTCAGCACCGCCAGCATGAGGAAGAGCACGATCTCGGTCCAGACGTACATCCGCGTCGCCTCGCGGCTGTTGCGGCACGACAGCAGCCGTTGGCCCTCCATCGCTCCGGCCATCGGGGCCACGTCGCCGCCATAGCCGATCGCGGTCCCCATCGTCCACGCGATAATCCCCACCACTCCCAAAAGCTCGTGACTCATCGGCGGATGCCAGCTAACGACCCCTTCCCCGAACTGCGTGACCAGTGCCTGATAGAGTCCTGTCGGCCCGCCAAAATCGTCCCAGACCAAGCCCATCAGCACCAGCGAGGACGCAATCATGATCGCGGTCTGAATCAAATCCGACATCACCACGCCCATATAGCCGGAGAGCACCACATAGACCAAGATGATCGGAATGACCAGCAAAAAGGTCTCAAAGCGCGACCAGCCGAGGAGCGCCTCGGACACTTTCGTCAGCCCCAAGAGCCCTGCCCCAGTCCAAGCTACCACTGCGACAAAGGCACTGCGTAGCGAGACCCAAGCGCGCATCGTCGGCGCGGCCGCACCGCCAAAGCGGAGTTCGTAAAATTCCGGCGAGGTAAAAATTTTCAACCGTCGCCAGCATACGGCGAAGAGCAGCCCACCGATCATCAGCGCCAGCCCGAAGCGGCTCAAATACCACCAGCAGATAAAAGTCCCGGTGATGACCGTCATGCCGCAGTACGCCGGCGCTACGTCGGCGTTCATGCAGGTGACCGCGTAGCTAGTGCCGCTCATCCACCCCTTCATCTTGCGCCCACCCAAGAAGTAATTTTCCATGCTCTGTTGGGCGAATCTCCTGTAGTATAGTCCCATCCCCACCAAAAAGAGCATGTAGAGCGCCATCAGCGCGTAATCCAGACC
>VXZF01000134.1:0-2972 GCA_009845645.1 Gemmatimonadota bacterium
GCCTGTACCCCGGCCAGCGAATGCCATTCATTGCGCATAGTCAGCCAAACGTCGGCCGCGTGAGCCTTTTCGTACACGGCTTCAAAATCCAAAGGCAGGCTCCCCCCGGAATCGTCATCGGCCCACAGGTACGCACCCCCAGCCGCGGCGACCAATTGCGCTGCATAGCTCCTGCCACCGGCGACGTGCCAAGTGTCGCGCCAGAGAGACCCGCCGAACACTGTGGGACGCTGGTCTGTCGGCACATCCCGCACCAAAGCCGCGTATTGCTGGTACTGAACCACAATGTCCGCAAAGCGTTTTTCCGCCAGAGCCTCTGCGTTAAAAAAGGCCGCGGTGAACTTGAGCCATTCCGTGCGGCCCAACAGCGACGGCTCGGTGTACTCGGCGTTGATGGCCACGGCCACGCCAGCTTGCTGCAAAACCGGGTGGGCATTGTACTGGGATTGGGCCGAGGCTACGGTCATCACCACGTCGGTCTCCAATTCCAGCACTAATTCGAGATTGACCCCGGCACCGTGGCCGATTTCGGCAATTTTGCCAGCTGCAAAGCGCTGGTTGACGCCCGGCGAATTCACCATCTCAATGTCGCTGACTGCGACTAGGTTTTCGAGGGCGTCGAGCAATTCGAGGTGCGGCAATTGTGTGGTCGATAGAGCCGCGAGACGACGGATGGGAACGGTGATGCGCTGAACGCCCTCATACCCGTTGGGGGCGGGAGTGCCGCGTTGGACCAATAAGTACTGAACAGCTTCTTCAGCACCGGGCCACGGAGTATGGACGGTGACCACTTTGTAGTTGTCGAAGTATTCAATCGCAAAGCTCTCGGCATATTGCAATTCGACCTTGTGGGGGAAATAGTCCTTCGCCGAATCGTAGCTATCGACGCAATCATCCCCATTCGCTGCCGACACACCGAGGGCCAACCACGCCCAAAAACATACCTTGCGCATCAAACGCCTCCACCAAGAATCGACCCTACCAAGATCCACTTACGCATCGTCCGCGCCCTCCCCCGGCTTCCACAACACATCCGCCTCCCCACCGTCATTAGCAGCCCGCGCCATAGCAAACAGCAAATCGGAGAGCCGGTTGAGATACTGCAGAGCTGGCTGGCCGACCGGCTCTTGCTCCGCGAGTTGCCAAGTCGCACGCTCGGCGCGCCGACACACCGTCCGCGCAAGGTGGAGCCAAGCCGCGGGAAGCCGTCCTCCAGGCAAGATAAAGCTCCGCAAGGGAGCCAAGTCTCGCGTGAGATCGTCAATTTGCTGCTCTAGGAACAGGACCTGCTGCGGCTGCACGCGCAGGCGCTCGTCTGCGCCATCCGCCTGCGGGACGCACAAATCGGCCCCCAAGTCGAAGAGATCGTTTTGCACTCGGGCGAGCACATCGTCGTGCTCAGCGCCACTGGCTCTAGCCAGCCCGATCACCGAGTTCAGCTCATCCACGCACCCATAGGCGGCGATACGAGCGCTCGTCTTGGACACCTGCGACATATCGCCCAGCCGCGTCATGCCGCCGTCGCCCGTCTTGGTGTAGAGCTTAGATAGCGTAACCATGTCTGTTGCCTTTCATTTAATCAACATCACCTTGCCCACAGCCCGTTGACTGCCAGCGCGCAATTGCACCAGATACGCGCCGTTGCCCACCGGCTCACCTGCGGCATTGCGACCATCCCAGTGGAGCACGTGTCTCCCAGCGTCCATCGTACCGGCGATCAGCGTGCGGACGGTGCGGCCCAACACGTCGTGGACGGTCAATTCGACCGGAGTATTGGCCTGCCAGACAGCAAAGGGAATCTGCACTGAGGCGTTAAAGGGATTGGGGTAAGCCGCCTCCAAGGCGAATTCCTGCGGCAAGCTGTCGGCAGTCTCCTCCACAGCCGTGGGAACGGCCGCATCGCTCAGAACTATGATATCCTGCGGCGGCAGGCCGGTATCGATGGGGCCGCTCAGAAACGCGCCGGTGGCCGCGTCGTAGAATTTGAGTCCCGCGCTAGCCGGATCGGCGAAACTGCCGCGATCGGCGACGATCAAGAGGTCACCATCTACCGCCAAGCTGGGAATGAAACCGCCGCTGATATTTTCCAAGGGCGCACCCACCGCACCGCTAGACAACTCAAAGGGCCGGACGCTGTTGGCGAAGTTTTCATCCGCGACCACGGCATAGCCCCGGTTTTGGTCAACGAGCACCATGGACGTGATATCGCCGCCCAAATCCTCTTCACTAACGGCCAATCCAAGGCTGCGGTTAGTAGCCGTATCGACGATTTCCACTCCACCGGCCCGGTCGCCAAAATTGGCCACTACCCCCACGGCAATCTGCTCGCCGATCACGGCCATGCTGTTGGGATTGGCGGCGCTCAGCGCGATGCCTTGCAGCCCCTCGGCGTCCGGGTCCACATCGATCAAGGTGTCCGTCGCCAGATCGACGACGATCAGGTAGCTAACATCAACCGGTCCCCACCCACCGTCGCGGTCGAGGCGCTGACAACTCAAGTAGAGTCGGTCGCCCACGCGGACAATTTGCGATACCTCGGGCAGGCCATCCGCATCGGCGAACGCACTCAGATCAATCTCGCCCAATTCCGCGCCGTCTTGGAGATTGACGATCAGCAAAGACGCCGTCTCATAGCGCGTCACATACGCCTTGTCGGGTGCGACAATTTCTATATCGTGCGGATTGGCACCATTGCCTACCGAAAACTGAGTCAGCGGCGTGCGCAAATCCATCGCGTCCAGCACCAAGATGTTGTCCTGTCCTAGGCGGTTGACGATATAGACGCGGCCGTCGTGGTAGTGCCCCACTGCATCCGAGTGGATGCCCAACAGATTCACCTCGGCCTCGGCCGCATTTGCGGCCAAAAAGGCCGTGCTGCCGGTCGAAAAGTCCGTGGTAATGACAAAGAGATCGCTCTGCGCCGACGACGAGTTCGCCAGCAACAAGACAGAGACGGCTAAAATGGAAATGCG
>VXZF01000134.1:3072-6929 GCA_009845645.1 Gemmatimonadota bacterium
CCCATACGAGCGGCCCGGCAGCGGGTAGCCCCACAGATCGGCTACTTGATTGTCGGTCAGGTTGCGCAACTCCCAAGACAAGGAGATGTATTCGACTAACGGCACAGTACCGCCGAGATTGTAGAGAGCGCGGACGGGCACGGTCCGCAGATTGGCCCGGTCGAGAAAATGCCGGCTTTCGCGGCTAAATTCGCCGTATAGATCCGCGCGCCCTAAGTCGAAGGAAATGCGCGCATTGAGCCGATGGCGCGGCGCATTGGGCAGGTCATTGCCCCGTTCAAAAGAGAACGGAGTGCGGTTTTCGGCGCGCTGGTACGCGTAATTACCGTGGAGAGCCAGCCTCGGCAACAACCGCGCCTCGACCCGCGTTTCCACGCCACGCAGCAAGGCCCGGCCCATATTGTAGGGCCGCGACACCCGCTGCGAGTTTTGCATAAAGCGAATGAGGTCTTCGACGCGATTGTGGTAGTACACGACCTCGGCCAGACTTAGTCCCACTCCATTGATAGGACCACGGAAAACCAAACCCAGATCCCAGTTGTGCCCTTGTTCACTGACGAGGTTGGTATTGCCGATCACCGCGCCCCGGTCGCCGAAGAGTTCAAAGAAATTAGGCGCGCGCTGATAGCGGCCATTGTGGGCTTTGAGCGCCAAGCCTGCGCCTAAGTCCAAGGCCGCACCCATGCGGTAGCCCCACAGGATTTCTCCGTTGCTCCGGCTCGGCAACACTGCGCTCGGCGCGAAGTATTTTCGATCAAAAAAGCGGTCGTCGAGCCCTTCTGCCTGCGTGCCGACATTGAGAGTCAAGCGCTGTCCCAACGGCACCTCCACCTCGGTGCCGACGGCCAACGCCCGGCGGCGACTGCGCAAGAGCCGACTGTCGGACCGAAGCAAATCGTCTGGTGCAAAGGTCTCGCGCCGAGCCGCGACAAAAGCGGTCAGCAGAGACTGGCCGGTCAGTAGAGCATTCACTTCGCCGCGCAGGCCCAAGCTCTGGGTGATATTGCGGTCGTGCTGGCGGCCTAAACCCACTTCGCCGTGCCGATCCTGGTACTCGTCTTTTTCGCGGGAATGGTGGGCTTTGAGTCGGTACCCAGCGTGGCCGTGCCCTAGCGGACCGAAAAGCGCCGCTTCGGCGATATGACGCCACGTGTCGTAGCGGGTGTGCAGAGACTGGTTATTGCCAATGCCGGGAATGCCTTTGTAACTCAGGTCAAAGGTGTTGTGAATCTGCAAGCGGCTGGCACCCAAGCTGCGCCCGATTTTGGCCAAACCGCGCACGCCGCGAAAATCGCTGTTGAGCCGTCGCGCCCAGCCGTCGTCTTGGGCGTTGTACTCAGTGCCATTGTCGTCCCAAAAGCGGAAGTCGTTGCGGCTGGCTCGGTAATTGACCAAGCCCAAGTACTCCCAGCCTCTATAGGGGCCGCTGAGCGAAGCGCCCAACTGACGGGTGCCGTACGAACCGGAGGCCGTGTGCAAGCGCGTGCGAATTTTGCCACCGAGCGGCTGCGTGCGGATGTGGACCACGCCGCCGAGACTATTGCCTCCAAAGCGCGCCGGTACCGCGCCCCGATATATATCGACGCTTTCAACGCCGCCAATGGGCAAGCCGCCTAGATCCACGCCGCCGCCAACAGCCGAGTTGAGCGGCACCCCATCGAGGAAAACTTGGACCTGTTCAGCGGTGGATCCGCGAATGGAAAGGGTGCTAAAACTGCCCAACCCGCCGTAGCGGCGGATGTTGACGCCAGTAGCGCGGTCGAGCGTCTGAGCTAGGTCCGCGCCGGGCGCGCGCTGGTTGCCTAAGACAATGGTTTCGACGAAAGAGGCAATGTGCTTGCCCTCGGGGTCGCGGCGGGCGCGGACCACCAACTCGTCCATGATCATGGGCAGAGATTGCAGGTGTAACTCGACTGAGGTGGGGGCCGCGCCGATCTGGATGTGGCCGTGCAGAGGCCGGTAGCCCAGCCGTTCCACGCGCAAATCCCAAGTGCCTGTTGACAGATTTTCGAGACGGAAGGAGCCGGTCGTATCGCTGCGGACGGAATGAACTGCGCCAGATGGGGAGCTCAGCGTCAATACGGCACCGGATACGGGGCGTTCCGCATCCAGATCGAGCAACCGGCCCTGTAGAGCCCCGGCCAAGAGAGCCACGGGATTCAGGACCAGCAAAAGAAAGACAATAAAAAAGCCCGCCCTCGAATGAGTGCGGGTCTGGGTGCTTGTTCTAGGCACCGGTGGACCAACCTTTCTACCGAAGGGTGTCGTTCACCTCGGTCGCAGGCAGGTCTCCTGACTTCCGGTTATGTGCCGTCCGACTCCTTCCCGATCCTCTTGGGAATCAGTGGCTGATGTCGGGGACGCGACGGCCGGTGGGCCGTCAACCGGTCACAGTGGCGGGACCGCGGCAGATTTGCACTGCCTTCCCTATTCTTCCGCTGCCGTACAACAGCGGACACCTGCGCCGTTATTTGCTGAGCTATTAAAAGGGCTGCGTTGGATTCTGTCAAGGGCGTATTGAAAACCCGGTCTTTAGACTCGCACCATAGGCCCATTTTCCCACACATCCTCGACCCCAGCTCGCAACAACTCGGCCACGCTCCACGCCTGGGCGATGCAGCCGTGAGGTGCAAAAGGCGGCTCGGCGTCAAATATCTCCGAGACCATGCCCAAGCCCGCCTCGTTCAGGTGCGCGGCAAAGCCGTCGAGAAGCGCGCGGCCGCGCTGGCGGCCCACGCGGCCGTGGCAACGACAGAGAGCGGTGATATAAGGGCCGATGAGCCAGCCCCACACCGTGCCTTGGTGATACGCACTGTCGCGCTCCCAAGGGCCGCCCACATACTGGGCGCAATACGCCGGGTCGCTCGACGAGAGGCTGCGCAGGCCGCGCGGGGTCAGCAAGTGTTCGTCAATCACAGATAAGATCCGCCGCGCCCGCCCCCCTTCGACGAGCGGAAAGGGCAGCGAGAGCGCAAAAATTTGGTTGGGGCGAATCGCCCAATCCGGTCCCTCAGGCGCGACCACGTCGCAGAGGTACCCCCGCTCCTCGCACCAGAACAGGCGCTCAAAAGACGCGCGCACCGCGGCCGCGCGCTGGCCGTAATCGGCGCGTTGACCAAATGTCTCGCCCAAGTGCTGCAAAATTTTGAGCGCATTGTACCAGAGCGCATTGACCTCCACCGGCTTGCCCATGCGCGGCGTGACTACCCAATCGCCGACCTTGGCGTCCATCCACGTCAGTTGTACCCTCGGCTCCCCAGCCGCGAGCAGGCCATCGTCATCAACCCGAATCTGATGGCGCATGCCGCGCTCGTGCCAAGCGGCTATGTCTTCTAGCGTCGGCCACAGCTCGCTGGCAAACTCGTAATCCTCGGTGTACTGCAAATACTTGTAGAGTGCGACAAAAAACCACAAGGTCGCGTCAACGGCGTGGTATTCCGGCTCTTCCCCCGCGTCGGGAAAACGGTTGGGTATCATACCCTCGCTGACGTGCTCGGCAAACGCCGCGAAGATGTCCCGCGCCTCGGCAAAGCGCCCGGTGACCAAGCAGAGACCGGGCAGGGCGATCATGGTGTCGCGGCCCCAATCCGTGAACCAGTGATACCCCGCGACAATGGTGTGCAGACCATCGCCGCGCCGCACCAGAAACTGATCAGCCGCCCGCGCCAGCGACCGCAGCAAAGGATCGGCGGCCCAAGGAGCGCGCACCTCCACTTGCTGACGGCGCTCGATTTCGTCGGTAAGGAGCGCGGTGGGGTCGCGGCAGGTGGGAAGCTCGGTGGCTGCGACTACGCCAACGGTGGCTCCGGGGACGAGTTGCAGACGCAGATAGCCGGGCGTGAACAGGTCTTCGCTGT
>VXZF01000134.1:7029-8474 GCA_009845645.1 Gemmatimonadota bacterium
AGCCATTGGTCGCCCCGTGGGTGAATGACTCCGGGGAAAATGCTGCAACTTAGCTCGACGCGTCTTGTAGGTAGGATCAAAGTCTCGTCGAGCCGCGACAGCAACACCACCCGGCCAACCGGCGGACAGGTTGCCACAACCAGCAGGCCGTGATAGCGTCGGGTGTGCGCACCGCTGACCGTAGAGGAGGCCCAACCCCCCAAGCCATTAGTCTCCAGCCATTCGCGTGCGAAGTTGTCCTCGCTGCCTTCAGGTACTACTAAGTCATCGGCGGTCACTTACTTATTGGCAATAAGCGAGTCCACCACCGCTGGGTCCGCTAGCGTCGAGGTGTCGCCGATGGAGTCGGTCTCGTCGGTAGCTATTTTGCGCAGGATGCGGCGCATGATCTTGCCCGAGCGCGTCTTGGGTAACCCCGGTGCCCAGTGGATGACGTCCGGGGTGGCGATCGGGCCGATCGCTGTGCGCACCTGTTGCTTGAGCTCGTTCTTGAGCGCGTCGGTGTACTCTTCGCCGGCGTTGAGCGTCACGTACGCGTAAATACCCTCGCCCTTGATGTCGTGTGGAAAACCAACGACCGCGGCCTCGGCCACCCTAGCGTGTAGCACCAACGCGCTTTCGACCTCCGCTGTGCCCATGCGGTGGCCGGAGACATTGATCACGTCATCGACGCGGCCGGTGATCCAGTAGTATCCATCCTCGTCGCGCCGACAGCCGTCGCCCGTAAAGTAGTAGCCCTTGTACTGCTGGAAATAGGTCTGCTCAAAGCGCTCGTGGTCGCCGTACACCGTGCGCATCTGCCCCGGCCAAGGAGCGCGCATGGCCAAGACACCAGTGATGCCGTTGCCTTCTATCTCCGTGCCTTTCTCTGGGTCGAGCACGACCGGCTCAATGCCGAAGAAAGGGAAAGTAGCCGAGCCGGGCTTGGTCGGAGTCGCCCCGGGCAGCGGCGTGATGAGGATGCCGCCGGTCTCAGTCTGCCACCACGTATCGACGATAGGGCAGCGCTCCTTGCCAGCGTTTTTGTGATACCAGCGCCAAGCCTCGGGGTTGATCGGCTCGCCAACCGTACCCAGCAGCCGCAGAGAAGGCATCTCATAGCCGGCAGGCCACTCCTCGCCGGCCGCGGCAATGGCGCGGATGGCGGTTGGGGCCGTATAGAACTGATTGACGTTCCATTTCTCAATAGTCTGCCAGTAGCGGTCCGGGTTGGGATACGTGGGGATGGCTTCAAACATCACGGTGGTCGCGCCGTTGGCCATCGGGCCATATACGATGTACGAGTGGCCGGTGACCCAGCCAATGTCAGCCGCGCAGAAGTAGATGTCGCCGTCTTGGTAGTCGAAGACGTACTTGTGCGTGGTGCCCGTATAGACCATGTACCCGCCGACCGTGTGCTGCACGCCCTTGGGCTGGCCGGTGGAGCCGGAGGTATAGAGGATGAA
>VXZF01000165.1 GCA_009845645.1 Gemmatimonadota bacterium
TAGTAGCCAGCAGGGTGGTGCCGAAGACCACGGTCAGCATCCGCGCCCACACGACCTGATAGACTAAGCTGCTGACCCCCGAAAAAAAGAACAGGACCAAGAGCGCCTTTTGTTCAGACTGCTCTAGGTCCCGATCGCGTTCTTCCACACTGAATGCTCTTTTTTAGAGACTGTAACCGTGCGCGAGAAGGGCTAGGGAAGGGATGCTCTAACCTAGCCGCTAGTTAAGGAGGCTTCTAAGGTTCCTCTATGGTGAGTCGCTGATTTGTCTGGATGGGACCGTCCAAAGTCTGCTCCTGACCCGAAGGCCAGCGCACTGTTAGGCGATCCACTGTCGCCGCCTCTCCCAAGCCAAAGTAGAGTCCATAAACACTCTGCGATAGATACCCCGACTGCCCATCCTGCGCTTGGGTATATACCTGATCGCCTGCTTCCACTGCGACCACTGCGCCCAATCCATCCCGATTCGACGATTTCCCCGCCAAGACCACTTCCACATAGCGTAGCCCTGCCCGACGCTGACTCAGGTCGCTGAGCAAGACTAGCGGCACCCCATTGAATTCATTGGTCACAATGTCGAGATCGCCATCGCCCTCCACATCGAACAACGCCGACGAGCGCGTCCCTAAAGCACCGTACACCAGCAAGCCCCCTTCCTGCCCCTCGCAGAGCTTGTGCTTTAAATCCGCCTCGTCGCAGTCGAGGGCAAACCACGGCTGCGCAGTGCGATTGTCGCGTCGCGGTTCCACGCCTAACACAAACTCGCTGTCGAGGAAGCCGCGTCCCTGATCGTTGAGCAAGACGGTGTTGATCCCATAGCGAAAGGGGTAATTCATGCTCGAAGCCACGAACACATCCTGCCAGCCATCGGCGTTGAGGTCGCCGCTGCTCAATCCCCACGGCCAATAATTTTCAGCACCGATTAGATCGGAGATTTCTTCGAACTGCCCCCCGTCTAGGTGGTGGTAAAAGGCATTGCCGAAGATACTTAATCCCTCGCTGCGCAAAAAATCGTCTGGATATTGGATATACGACTTGAGTTTTTCGTCCCAAGGCCCTGCCGGCTGACTCATATCGGAGTGCATATCAGAGACGAAGAGATCCAGCCGACCGTCGTTGTCGTAGTCGAAGGCCTTGATTCCCATCGCACCCCACGGCGTTTTGGGAAATACCGCGCGGCTCTTTTTAACGAAATGCTGCCCTGCCACATTCTCGTAGTAGGAGTCATGCCCCTGCATGTTGAGTACGTAGAGGTCTTGCCAGCCGTCCCCGTTAAAATCCACTGGACTGGCATCGCCCGACCAGCTCGAATCCAACAATCCCACTTCGTGCGAGACGTCGGCGAAAACCTGCTGCCCCAGATTTTTGAATAGCACACTCTGCTCGGCGCGCTCAGGTTTCAAATGCCCGGAGAAGGCATCCTTGAAACCTCGGTAGTACTGGTAGGTTGCCCCCTCCTCCAGCCGCGTCGGATCGACTGCTGCCGTCCCGGTTTCATCTTTGGTATAGATCCCCACATTGGTCACAAACAGATCCAGCAAGCCATCGTTATTGTAGTCGAAGAACTCACCAGACGACGAGTGCGCCTGCCAGCCCGTGCCCGAATGTTCGGTTATATCTTCGAAGCGGCCGGTTCCGTCGTTGATCAAAAGCTGGTTGCCCAATCGCACGGCCGTGGCGTACAGATCGACATCGCCGTCGTTGTCAATGTCGCCAAACGACGCGCTCACCCCGATCCTATCGGCCAACTCTATACTCGGCGTAGTGTAGTTCTCAAAGCGCGCTCCGCCGAGATTGCGCCATAGCTGATTGCTGCCCACTTGGGTCGTAAAGTAGAGGTCGTAGAGTCCGTCGCCATCCACGTCCCCCACTGCTAGCCCATTGCCATGGTCGTAGTGAACCGGGATATGGTCCTTGGCTGAATCCTCCACCACTCTATTGCGAAACGCAATGCCGCTGGCTTTGAGTTGGTCAGTAAAGGAGAAATCGCAAAAGACCTCGTAGGCTTGGGCCGCCTCTAATTGGGCTTGCTGGCGGGGCACCAACCACGACGGGTCGATGATTGCGGCTGGCTCGGGAAAGGGCTTGAGAATTTTCGCCGGCTCCGGGGTGTTAGATTCAGCGTGGACGGTTTTTAAGGGAGTGAACGCAAAAATACACAGCGCAAAGAGGAAAGCTGCCTGATAATTCAGCATGGTCTATATTTTCGACGTATTGGGACGTTTATTTTAGAGCGATTTTGCATTGAGATGGGCGTTAAAAAAGTGGCATGTACCCCTTATGTCAAGCGATTGTGCCTTGCCGCCCCGGCCTTGTGTCGGATATTATGGACTCCCGCAGAAAGCCAAAGTCCTGAGCTTACGCAAACCATGGTCTTCTACTCATCGGTCCATCGTCTTTTCTTGCTATTAGCAATGGTTTCTCTACCCGCGATGGCCCAATACGAAGTGACCGTGGAAGGCAAAGCCTACCAACTCATCCTCGCCCGCGACCTCGTCGCAGCAATCCAACAAGCCCCTGCCGACACCACACTCGAATACAACCGCATTGTGGTGCAGGGGCCGCTTGAATTGACCGGCGACACCCTGCGCGCGGCGCTCGCCTTTGAGGATGTGCGTTTTACCAATCCCGTGGTCTTAGAAAGCGCCGTTTTTCTGCAACCGGTGCACTTCGCTGGCACCCATTTCCAACAGGGTATCTCCCTGCTTGAAACCCGCCTCGAAAGTGAATTTTCCTGCCGCGACTGCCGCATAGTGGACACGGCTAATTGCAAACGGACTGTGTTTGCCGACAAAGTAGATTTTTCGGCCACCCAGTTTTCCGGTGCGGCCTTTTTTCAACAGAGCGACTTTAGCGGAGAAACTACCTTTGAGCGCACTCAGTTTGAGGACGCGACCTATTTCGACCAGACTGTGTTCGCCCGCTCCACTTCTTTTCAGGATGCTTCCTTTGCCGATCTGGCCTCTTTCGAAGAAGCGGTGTGGCAATCGACCGTTTCCTTTGCCGGTGCTCGCTTTGGCGAGGACGCCCTGTTCGCGCAAAGCCGCTTTGCGGGAGCTGCCACGTTCACTGCGGCCTACTTCCGCAGAGCAGCCCATTTCGAGCGAGCCAATTTTTCTGCTACGGCCTCCTTTCGACACATCGTCTTTGCCGGTCCGGCCCGCTTTGTCGGTGCCCACTTTCGAGCCTCAGCGTTCTTTGTTGACAGCCGCTTCAAACAGGAGGCCACCTTTGCTGGTGCGACCTTTGCCCAGCCTTTCCGCCCCAGTGCCCACTTTAACGTTGCTCCCGACTTAGCCGATGTGACCGCTCCTTCCATAGACCTAACAGAACCCAAGGCCAAAGCCCGCTCGGTTCCACCTCTGGATACCGCCGACCCTAGCTGCAATCTCATTCAATTGGTCGATATAACCCAAGCGGCTGGTCTCGATTTTGAGCACTACAACGGCTTTTCGGGAGAATACTACTACGTCGAAACCTTTGGGTCCGGGGCGGCCTTCCTCGACGTTGACGGCGATGGCTGGCTCGATCTCTATCTGGTCAACGGCGCGCCCCTAAGCGGCGAGCGCCCCGATCCAATTCCCACCAATCGCCTGTACCACAACACCGGCACTGACGGCTTCGCTGATGTGACGGCTGTCTCGGGAGCTGGGCACACCGGCTACGGTATGGGCTGTGCCGCCGCTGACTACGACGGCGATGGCGACGTGGATCTCTACGTGACCAACGTTGGCCCGAACCTCCTGTTGCGCAACGAGGGTGGCGGGAGCTTTGCCGACGCGACCGCCGCCGTGGGTGGGGCCGATGCCCGGTGGGGTACTAGTTGCGGTTTCCTAGACTACGACCTCGACGGCGATTTAGATCTCTACGCGACCAATTACGTGGAGTTTAACCCGGAGAAAAATATCGTCTGTGCCGAGGGCGGCATCCGCTCCTATTGCGAACCGAAGTTCTACGAGCCGGTAGGCGATGTGCTCTACCGCAACGAAGACGGCCAATTCCGCGATGTGACGTTGGAGACGGGAATCATCCATAAGGGACGCGGCTTGGGTGTGGCCTTCGCGGATTACGACCTCGACGGCGACACCGACATGTACGTGGCTAACGACGGCACGATGAACTTTCTCTACCAAAACCAAGGGAATGGCTTTGCCGAGGTCGGCCTCTACGCCGGAGGGCGCTACAACGAGGACGGCTTGGCCGAAGCTGGCATGGGGGTGGAGTTCGGGGATTGGGACAACGATGGGTTGCAAGATATTTTTGTGACCAACTTCGCCCAAGAGACCAACACCTTATACGGCAACGATGGGCAGGGGCAGTTCTACGACATCACCCTACGCGCCGGCTTGGCTGAGTACAGCTACAAACCGCTGGGCTTTGGCACCAATTTTTTCGACTACGACAACGACGGCGACCTAGATCTCTTTGTCGCCAATGGCCACGTCATGGACAAAATCACCCAAGTGCACCCCGACCATGCCTATCCGCAGCCCAATCAGGTGCTCTGCAACCAGCAGGGGATCCGCTTTGTCGATGTCTCTGCTAGGCTAGGCTCCGCGCTCGCGGTGGCGGCGGTAAGCCGCGCTTCGGCCACGGCCGATTACGATAACGATGGCGACCTAGACCTGCTAGTGACCAATGTTGCCGCCGTCCCCAACCTGCTGCGCAACGACGGGGGCAACCGACAGCACTGGTTGACGATTCAGTTGGGGGACACCTCGCAGCACGCCCGGGTGGCCGTGACGGCCGATGGGCAGCGCCAAGTCAAGGAGCATCAGTCGGGCGGTAGTTATCTTGCGAGTAGCGATCCTCGACTTCATTTTGGCCTAGGAGAGGCCACCCAGGCCACAGTCGAAATTCGCTGGCCCGACGGCGCGTTGCAAAAAATAGAAGCGGTGGCAGCCGATCAGATCCTGCACATAATTCAAACTAAACCCTAATCCCCAAATGACTTGAACGATTCGAGATGCTGAGTACTCTATTGATGAATATATCTGCGTCTATCTGCGGATAATCCGGGTACCTATGGAAAACCCCGAGAAAGGCCGTTTTGTCATGCCCTCCTCCAAGCTGAATATGACCGCCCCCTTATTCGCCCTTCTAATTCTGGGCGCGGCCTGCTCCCAAGACCCCGATGACGACGCCTTAGAAAAGCACCTCCGCCTCACCCGCCAAAACCCCACCGCGCCGCCTGCTTACTACAACTTGGCCGTAGCCTATACCCAAGCTGGCCGCTACGACGAAGCCCAGCAAAACTATGCCAAAGCCCTCGACCTCGATCCAAACTACGCCCTCGCCCACGATGGCTTGGGGCTTTTGGCTCAGCGGCGCGGGGCCTTGGACGAGGCCGCCGCCCACTTTCAAAGAGCTATTGAACTCGATTCCACCTTGGCTGCGACGAGCAATAATCTGGGCAATATTCACTACGAGAATGGCGCTTTGGAAGAAGCTATCGCCGCGTATCAAGCAGCCGTGCACCAAGCCCCAGAGGACATCGCGTTTTACATCAATCTCGCTCGTGCCCTGCGCGATCTGCGAGAATTTGACCAAGCGGTGGCCGTCCTATTGCAGGCCGTTGATCGCGATCCATTTTCCCGGGAAGTCCACGCGGCCTTGGGTCATCTTTACGCCGAAGATTTGCGCGTTGAAGATGCGGTGGCCGCCTATGGCGAAGCCCTCCGCATTGCGCCCAGTGCCGACCTCCACATCCGCTTGGGCGATGTCTATACCCGCGTTGAAAAATTGGACGAGGCGGTGCGCGAATACGAAAGCGCCTTGGAGTTGGACCAAGATAATGCCGAAG
Source organism: Gemmatimonadota bacterium (assembly GCA_009845645.1). Classification (GTDB taxonomy): domain Bacteria; phylum Latescibacterota; class UBA2968; order UBA8231; family UBA8231. Next base: position 5,804 of record VXZF01000165.1, read on the forward strand.
CTCGTTACAAGTTGGGGGCTATCTATGCCACCCAGCAGCGCATTCCCGAAGCAGTAGCTTTAGCCGAAAAAGCCGTCGCACTAGATTCTACCCAGACAGCGGCCCTGCAGCTCTTGGCGCGACTGTATGTCAACCAGGGCTTTTACGACAAGGCCGAAAGAGCACTGCTGCAAGCTATTGAAACAGACCCCAACTTGATGGAAGCCCGCAGCGAACTCGGGGCGCTCTACATCCGCCAAACCCAGTACCAAAAAGCCGAAGCTATCTTAAAAGAAGCCGTGGAAAAGGATCCGCAGCACAGCGAATCTTGGCGTCAGTTGGGTCTGCTCTATAGCGATTTGAATCGTCCCGAGGAAGCGGCCAAGATGCTGCGCCAAGTTCTCGCCATTAATCCCTTGCACCCGGAAGCCCTCTACAACTTAGCTAACGTTCTCCTCGTTCTTGGCCAAACGGCCGAGGCCGAGCGCCTGCAAAACCGCTTTGAACGCCTCGGACGTCTCCACGACCACATCAATCAGTTACAGCAGACGCTCAATGCTACTCCGGCCAACATCGCAGCCCGCTTGCGTCTGGCGCGTGCTTATCTCGCGCTCCGGCAGTGGGAAAAGGCCGAAGCCCAGTACCGTTCGCTGCTTTCTGTTGCACCCACCTATTTGGAAGCGCGCCTCCAGCTAAGTGGCCTCTACGCCCAGCACGGCAAGCTCGCTAGGGCACTGCGGGTGTGCGAAGAGGCCCTAGCGCACAGTCCCCCGGACTCAGCCCTCTATAAAATTTACTTTACGCTCGGTCATCTCTACCACGCACAGGGCCGTATTGAGGAGGCCGAGGCCGCCTTAGAGCGCACGTTGGCCTTAGCGCCTACTCACGCCCAAGCCTATAACAATTTGGGCAATCTCTACCTGGCAAAGAACGATCTCCAACAGGCGGAGACGGCCTACCAAAAGGCGCTTGAAGTAGCGCCCGACTTTGCCGAGGCCCATTACAACTTGGGCCACCTCTATGCCCAACAGAAGGCCCATGCCAAGGCAGAGCGCCAGTACCAAGCCGCTCTGCGTGTGGATTCTACTTACGCCAGAGCGCATTATGCACTTGGTGTTCTCTACCAAGAGGCGGCACAACCTCGCCAAGCCGTCCTCGCGTACAAGCATTTCCTCGCGCAGTGGCGGGGCGATCCCCGCCTAACTCAATCCGCCCAAGAGGCGTTAGCACGACTGGCAGATTCCCAGTAGAGCAGGTCCATAGATAGCGGTCATTCCACGACCGCGCTACATTGTTGCAACGAGGAGAAATGAGGATAACAATGAGAACAGCATTCGCCGGTATTTTCTTGGTCGCACTGATGGCTACTCAGACGGCAGCCTTTTCGCAAACCGAGTTCCACCTGCAGTACGGCAAACACAAGAATCCATTCTCGACAGCCACACAACAGACCTTTGTCTTTACCGTACAACAGGCTGCGGGATGGAAATTGGGCGACAGCTTCTTCTTTATTGACTACCTCGATGACGACGAGCGCGATGGCTTCAACGACCGAGATTTCTACGGCGAGTGGTATCCAACTCTGAGTCTCGGCAAACTGACCAACAAGGAATTGCGCGTCGGCCCCATCAGGGATTTTGCCCTAATTGCCGGGGTCAACGTCGGCGGCGACGCCAACGTCGTGAAGTACCTGCCCGGTCTGCGGGCCTCTTGGGACCTGCCGGGATTCGCGTTTCTGAATACGGATCTAACGGCTTATATAGACGACAACACTGGCTTCGCGGGAGGCGGTGCCCCCAAAGAGGACAATAGCTTCATACTCGACGTCAATTGGGCCTTGCCCATCAATGTTGGCAGTCTGTCCTTGGCGATTGTCGGCCATGCCGAGTACTTGGGCGGTCGCACCAATGAATTCGGTGCAGATGTCAAGGATTCCCTTCTCGCGCAGCCGCAGTTCACCTGGGATCTGGGCAAAGTGGTCGGGGCACCCAATCAGCTCATGGTTGGCATTGAGTACCAATACTGGCTCAACAAGCTCGGAACGGACGAAGATGAGATTACGGCCCAGTTGTTGGTGGTATGGCGTTTGTGAAAGTGACCGGAGATTTTTGGCGCGAGTATGAGGTGGTGCATCGGTTGAGTTCGTCGCATCTTTCTCCAGACGGATTTGCAGTGCAACTTGATTGAAAGGGTGAATTAGGCAATGGCGCAAGTAAATGAATACATCCGCTACGAGCCGGACGAGCGGCCTCCCCACTCTATCGCTGCTGGGGTTGGCTTTCAGGCCGCGGTAGTCATTATCGCGCCGGTGGTGCTCAGCGCGATCATTATCGGTCGGGCGGCCAACCAGCCAGAGAGTTACCTGACTTGGATCGCGTTTGCGGCGCTGCTGATCAGTGGCGTGAGCACGATTCTGCAAGCGGTGCGGGTCGGACGGATCGGGGCCGGGCACGTGCTCGTCATGGGGACCTCCGGTGCCTTCATCGCGGTCTGTATCGCGGCACTAGTGAAGGGCGGACCGTCCCTGATGGCGAGCCTGATCGTCGTCTCGTCGCTGTTTCAGTTTGCCCTAGCCGCGCGGCTTTCGCTATTGCGCCGGATCCTCACACCGGTCGTCTCCGGCACGGTGATCATGCTGATCGCCGTCACGGTCATGCCGATCGTTTTCGGCTTGCTGACGGATGTGCC
>VXZF01000642.1 GCA_009845645.1 Gemmatimonadota bacterium
ATTCTGGATTTCGTGCGCCACGCCCGCAGTGAGTTCGCCCAGTGCAGCTAGTTTTTCGCGCATGACGATCTGATCCTGCGCCTGCTGCAGGTCGGCAAGCACCGTTTCGAGCGTGGCATTTTTCTCTTCCAAGTCGGCGGCCAGCTTTTCCACCAAGTTGAGCCGCTGGGCCTCCAACGAGTTGTGGCGGAAAATTTCGAGGGCCGCGGCCATGTCGGCGACCTCGTCGCGCCCGGGCATCTCGATTTTCGTCTCTAGGTCACCTCCCGCCATGAGGCGCATTCGGTTCGACAAAAATTCGAGGCGGCGCAGTAACACCCGGCCGACGAGCAGCCAAGCGATCAGGATCGCTCCAATGATGCCGATCGCGTTAATAGCGAGCAGGAGCTTGCGACCGGTGAAGATGGCTTGGGTGGAAGTTTGCGTGGCTTCCTGCGCGCTCCCGCGGGCCGTATTCACTAGGCCTTCGACCTCGGCTACTAGTTCAATGGACAAATCGCGATTGCGATCGAGCAGTGTTCGTTGCTGTTCGACAATCTGGAGCTCCAAGGCGCGTAGAGCAAAGATCTTCTCGTCCCCGCGGCCCAAGTCGAACAGGCGATTAAAGATCGGGGCTAGCTCGCTGTGCAAGTAAGCGTACTCGATGCGGAAGCCAACTTTGGGCATCTGGCGGTCAAGCGTGCTGTGCGAGGGGCCTGCGCCGAGCGCGGCGAGTTTCCGCTCGATGCCGCCGACTGTGGAGTCGAAGCGCTCTTGTAAAGGCTCTAGTAGACGCGCGTCCGACAAGTTGAAGGCACTGGCCAGCAGCCGCGTGGCCGTGGTGGTCCCTTCCTGCAACTCGGCTAGATCGCGATAGAGAGAAAGTTCGGCCTCTGAAAGGTGCTGGGCGCGGGGTGCGGGCGGTTCGCCGAGGGTGCGGTAGCCAGTCATTGCGTAGAATAGTTGATCGTCGATAGCCGGAATCAAGATGACGATCAGTTTGTTTTGCAGTGCTTCTAGGTCGTTGTACAATGCGCGGCTGCGCGCGTTGAGTTCAAAGCGCTTGGACACCGAAGCCTCAATCGCGTTGATGTTGGCGATGAGAGTGTCGCCGTGGGCGCGAATCCGCGCGAAGCGTTCCTCGGCTGCGCCCTGCTGGGTCAGGGCCGCCAATTGCTTTTTAAAGTCAGCCCGCTCGGTGGCGACTTTGGCGGCGACCTCGGCAAAGGCCATCGGCGTCTCGGCCGCCACCAAACGCGGGGCTGCCGCGGCGAGGGTGCCGCTTTGCTGGGCGACCGCAAAAGCGGTGGCGATCTCTGGGACGGCCCGCTCGTTTACCTGCCTTTGGGCATCGCCGACTTGGTCGAAGGAAAACCAAGCCACCAAACTCGCGATCATGGTGAGGGCCACGGCCGTGCCGATGCCCATGTACAGATGAAAGGCGATGCGGTGACGAGCTGCGAGCAGGCGTTTCAGTAAGGAGATCATGGCTTCGTCGCGCCCTTCAAGGAGCGAATGGGGCGATATTGGCCGTCGCTGTCGAGCACGGTGAGAAAGACCGCATCCGAACCCTGATTATCGCTGTCCCCATAGCGGAGCTTGAATCCCTCTAGGTCGATGACATCGGCGCGGCGCAAGTTGCCTAATAGGCAGGCGCGGCTGACTGCCCGACCGCAGCCAGTGAGGGCGGCGATGGCCAAGCGGCCGGCTAGGTAGCCCTCGAACGAGACAAAGCTAGGCTCCGCTCTTGGGGCGTGGGCTGTGAGGGCACGGCGGTACGAGCCGACGATGGCTGGCTCGGTGGCCGTTGGGAAGGGCACGACCTGCGAGACTAAAACTCCAGTGCCAGTGGGGCCGAGTTCCCGCGCTAGTGCTTTACTGCCCACAAATGAGATGGTGGCAAAGATCGGGGTAAAATTTGTCTCATGCGCCCAGGCGATTAGGCTTGCGACCGGCTGGTAGGTCCCGACCAAAATCACGGCTTGTGGCTGGCCGCTGCGCAGATCGAGCAGAGCGGTTTTTACCGCCTTGGTATTGCGCGGATACACGCCGACCGCTACGAGCGATAGCTCGCGGCGCACTAGGGCACCGCGCACCCCGCGAAATCCCTCCCGGCCGAAGGAGTCGTCTTGGTACATTATGGCAATGCGTTCAATGCCCAAATCGTCGGTCAGTCGGGCGACAATTTCCTCGGTTTCCTGATAGTAGGAGGCGCGCAGGTTGACCACGCCGTGCCACTTGGGGTCGCGGAGAAAGCTACTGCCCGTGAAGGGTGCGATGTAGGGGACACCAGCGTCCTCGGCAATGGGAACGGCTGCGCGCGAGGTTGGGGTGCCGACGGCACCGATCAGCGCGAAAACCCGCTCGCCTTCGATTAGCTGGCGGGTGTTGTCGATGGCGGCTTCCGGCTCGTACCCATCGTCGAGCGACACCAATTCGAGTCGTCGCCCGTGGACCCCGCCCTGCTCATTCACCTCGCGGAAGGCCGCCTGCATCCCGAGCCGCATGTTCCGGCCCAACTCCTGAGCTGGCCCACTAAAGGCGGCGGATTGGCCGAAGAGGATACTCCGGTCAGAGACGCCGGGCTGTTCCTCGCCAAGCACAGTACTCGCCACTAGCAGCGCGGCCGCGCATCGAGCAAGCGCGTTGCTCAACTATCCCTCCGCTTGACCAAGGTCAGGCAGTTCTTGTCTTGCTGTCGCTGATAGCGGACCTCGTCCATCATGGTGCGCACGAGGTAGATGCCGAGACCGCCCACGGTGCGGTCCTCAACCTCAGCGTCCAAGTCTGGCTCTGGAGCGTCGAGGAACGGATTGAAGGCGTGTCCGTCGTCCTCGATCTCAATGGTGATCGCCTCGTCCTCTGAGGAGATGACGATCTTGATTTCGTGGGTTTGGTCGTCATCGTGCCCGTAGTTGACGATGTTGACCCCTAACTCCTCAACGGCTAGCCCAATCTGAAAGGTGACGTCTGGCGACCAGTTTTCTTCCTCCGCTAGTTCTTCTATAGCGGCGTTGACCTTGTGCAGTTCGTCTAGTTCAGTCGCTATGAGCAGCGATCTTTGAGCGCTCATTAGTCTGTCTCACTGCGGCGAAGCGTCAGGCAGGTGACGTCGTCAAATTGCGGGGCATCGCCGGCAAAGGCCTCGACCGCCGCAAAAACCGCCTCGTTGGTAGCGCGGGCGTCCATAGGTGTCCCGTTGGTGAAAACCTCGCACAGGCGCTCTAGCTCGAACTGGTCGCCTTGGTCGTTTTCGGCCTCGGTGACGCCGTCGGTGTACAAGACGACGCGGTCGCCAGGTTGCAGGAATATCGAGCTTTCCTCGTAGGCAAAATCTGGTACCACGCCGAGTGCTACTCCGCCGGTCGGCGGAATCACGGTCGAGCTGCCGTCGGTGTGGACCACGAGCGGGGTATTGTGCCCGCCATTGGCATAGGCGAACTCGCCGGTTTCTGGGTCGAAGGTCGCGTAAAAGACGGTCACGAACATGGCGGCGTCGTTTTCTTCTTGCAACAGTTGATTTACTTCGCTCAACACCTTGCCCGGTGAATCGAGGCCAATGGCCGAGCCCTTCAGCAGGGTGCGGCTCGACATCATAAACAGGGCCGCCGGCACGCCCTTGTCCGAAACATCGGCGACGACGAGGCCGATGCGGCCGTCTTCAAGGGTCAAGACGTCGAAGAAATCGCCGCCGACATCGCGTGCGGGCTTCATGCCGCCGAAGATCTCAAAGCCCTGACCCGTGGGAAAACTGGTGGGCAAGATGGACTGCTGCATCTTGTTGGCCACGCTGAGTTCGTTTTGCAGGGCGACCAGTTTGTCGCGCGACTCCAGTGCCTCGCGCCACAGCTCTAGATGGTGCAAGGTGCGCTGGATGGTCACCTTCATGTCCTCGAAGTCAATGGGCTTGGTGATGAAGTCAAACGCGCCCCGGTTCATGGCCGTGCGGATGTTCTTCATGTCGCCGTATGCCGAGACGATGACCGAGCGGATGTTGGGATCTACCTTGGGAATTTGCTCTAGCAAGGTAAGCCCGTCCATTCGGGGCATGTTGATATCCGAGAGCACCATGTCGATGTCTTGCTCTTCGCTTAGCACTTCTAGGGCTTCAACGCCGTTTTGGGCAAACATAAAGCTGTACTGGCCCGAACGAATTTCGCGGCGCATGCGCTGCCTTACTAGGTGCTCTAAATCTGGCTCGTCATCGACGACGAGGATCTTAGGTCGTATTATTGCCATTTTTTTTCCCCAAGTTTGGGTTAGCCGAATGCGGCTGTCAAAGGTTAATTGCCCGGTTCGATCACTACCTTCATGGCCGCTTCGCCGCCGGTAATGTCGAGGCCCTCGCGGATGTCGGACAGCGGTAGCCGATGCGTGATAAAGCGATCCAAGGGCGCGACTGTGCTACGCAAGAAAGATAGCGCGGTCTTGAACTGCATGGAAGGATACGCCCACATGCCGCGGATGTCCAAATCTTTAAAACAGACGATGTGCGGGCGGATCTCCACGCCCCCTGGATCGGTGAAGTGCCCGACCTCTACGACGATGCCTCCCCGGCGCACTAAGTCGAGCGATTCCTTGAAGGCCACGGGCGCGCCGGCTGTTTCAATGACGATATCGGCTCCCACGCCTGCGGTCATGTCTTGGAGGGCTAGCTGCCGTTGCTCAGGGCCACCTTCTCCCATCGCAAGCACTTGATGAGCGCCCATCGCGCGGGCGAGTTCCAACCGGGCCGCGCTCAGGTCGCCAGCGATAATCAAGTCAGTGCCAATGTGGCTCAGCACTGCCACCACGAGTTGGCCGATGGGGCCAGCTCCGAGGACCAGCACGGATTTGTCGAGGCCCAGTCCTTCGCCAATGTGCGGGATACCCGGGCCCAAGGCGCGCTCTACAGCGCGGGTGGCCACGGCGGCTGGCTCGGTGAGCACAGCTCGCTCCGAGGGCAGGTCGTCGGGGATCTTGAAGAGCCACGAATGGCCCGTCAAATGCAGATACTCGGCAAAGCCGCCGCGCGGCATGGGAGCGAGATCGGCAGACACAAATCCGTACACAAAGCGGTTGGAGCACAGGGTGGGCCGCTGGGGCATGTGCAGGCAGTAGTAGCACCGCCCACAGGCCCGCGACGAGGGCGTCGTGGTGACGCGGTCTCCCACTGCGACCGGGCCGCCCACTATGGCTAGGCTATCGGCTGCGGCCGGGCCCATCTCCTCGACGATGCCGACTAGTTCGTGGCCGGGTACCACTGGAAACGGCAGGGCCATGTGGCCGGCGAACATGTGCTTATCGCTGCCGCAGATGCCAGTGCGCTCAATTTTCAATAGGACTTCGTCGTCTCCGATCTGGGGTTTGGGATACGAGCGCACGGCGATCTGGCCTGGGCCGGTCATGATCGCTGCCTGTATCTGACTCATGCTTTTCTTCTCCTATACAATTCTAATAGCCAATGCTGCGCATGTACTGGCGGTTGATTTGCATCTTCTCGGTTTCGGGCCGCTCGGCTTCTCCGGGGCAAACCGTGACCCAGCCGGCGTATCCGGCCTCCTGCAACGCCGCCATAAATGCCGGGTAGTCGCACATGGGGCCTTCGCCCAACTCCACGGTCTGTCCATCTTTAAAATCGTGCAGATGCACGTACGCGATCCGCGCGGCAAAGTCGCGCACAGCGTGCACCGGGTCGTAGCCCCAATGCACGGCGTGGGACATGTCCATACAGAGGCAGCACGCGTCTAGGCGACCCATGAAGCGCTTCCACTCAGCGGCGCTATCGACGAGGTGATTGATATGCGGATGAAATGTAACCACAACGCCCAAGTTTGCGCCGTACGTGGCCAGATCTTCGTACGCAGCCGCCATCTGGTCTAATTCCGCGTCCGTACCGTTCCGACCGTCTCGCCCCGGCCCTTTGGTCATAAAGGTCTCGACCCCGAGCTCGGCGGCAAACTCGATGCGCCGCTTGTTGATCTGTTGGCTCGGCCCGTCGAGGTCCAGCGCGACATTTGGCCCGCATACGGCGGCCACTTCCACTCCAGATGCCTCGCAGAGCCGGCGCACGCGCTGCGGCGTGCCCAACCAGTCGAGCGGTTGCCGCGCCTCCCAGCCATCCCAGCCAAACGCTCGCAGGGTTTCTAGCTCTTGCGCTAGGTCGGGTGCCCGCCAGAACAGGCCGCTGTACGCCAATTTGTAGCTCATTTTCCTACGCCTGCCTACAAAGGCTTCAATGTACCCAACCGCCGAGGTTGGGGCAAATAAAGGAGGGGTTACTTCCACTCAAATACCACGCCCAACGCTTCTTGTGGATTGTTGGCGAGCATGTCGTAGGTGGTTTGGCAATCGGCGGGATTGGCGACGTGGGTGATCAGATCTTCGATGGGCAACTTGCTCGCGGCCATCAAACGCAAGACCAGATCGCGGTCTCTGGTTTTGTTCCACGGATAATAGATGTGGTCATGGTCCGGGGTTTTGGGCTGATGTGCGCCGAGGATCGCGATTTCGCGCTGGTGCACCTCGGACAGAAAGCTCACTTCGACGGTGCCGCGCGGAGACCCCAGCGCGACTAGGCGACCCCCCAGTCGCGGTAGGGTCAGCGCCATGGGATAGACGGCGGGGATGCCGGTTGCTTCGATGACTACATCGGCACCATCGCCTACGCAATGCTGGCGCACGATTTCGGCGACATCGCCTGCGGTGTTGGGATTGATGCAAACATCTACGCCCCGATCCTTAGCTTTGCTCAAGCGGAAATCGTCCAGATCGATTGCAATGACCGGGAGTGCGCCGGCCAACCGCGCGAAGGTCGCGGCCAATTGGCCGACAATGCCCATGCCGGTGATGGCAACAACCTCGCCCAATTCGGGGCGGCCAACCCGATGTCCGTGCAGGGCAATGGCACCCATGACCTTGAATGCCGCGGATTTGGGCGAGACACCGGCAGGTGCTTTGCGGAAATTGCCGGTCAGGACTGCGTGGCTTGCGTGGTTGCCTTGGCCAGCAATGCGGTCGCCGGGTTGTATCCCCTGCACATCTTTGCCGACTTCGAGCACTACGCCTGTGTTGCAGTAGCCGGTAGAGCGCGGAAATGTTATCGCACTCGCCGGTTCTCCGCCGTGTGCGTAGCCGTAGATTTCAGTGCCGACGCTTACAGCGGTGTAGTCGTTTTGCACCAAAATGCCGTGGTCGGGCACGCGCGGCAGTTCAAATTCCGCCAATTCGATCCGCTGGATGTCTGTGCAAATTAATCGTTGTGCTTTCACGGCCTTCTCCTCTGCAAATTCTGCCCTGTTCCTGAAGTAGCACCGCCACTTTTTGGCAGCACACCTGCAGTGACTACAGAAGATAACTCGCCGAGGACCGGTCGCCTATTGACCAACCCTCATTCACCAGCTAGTACTTGGATGACTTTAAGTAAGGTATTGACCTAATTGCCGTGAAACGTCCGCGGCCTAGAGGCGTCCCAATGGTGAGTCCATTCTGGCCGGGGATCGGGCCTTGTTGCCACCCTTAGACTCAGGAGAACCAAGACTGCTCAACCAAGAGTCCACCTTTGCTGGGGATCGGGTCTTGCTGCCACTGCTGATCGTCCTCATTACCACGGCGGCCTCCGGCCATCCCGCGCCCATGTTTGTGCCCTCTGATGCGCCCGACAGCCTCAATGTGGAACGCGTTGGCGAAATCGCATTCATCAGCCCTCCCAAAGGCGAAGACGCTCACCTCTTCCCCGAGGGCACGGACCTCTATCTCGCGGGTGATCACGCGCTGATGGGCGACTTTCGCGGTATCGTCCATATCGTCGATATCTCCGACCCTGCCAACATGCGCAAAGTAGCCGAAGTGCGCACCCCCGGCCCCGCACTAGACATAAAGATTGCGGGCGATTTAGCCGTCATTGGCGTACAGGATTTCGGATCCAGCTTCGGGTTGTTGATCCTCGACATCTCCGATCCCGCAAATCCCGTCGAGCTCTCGCGGTTTGACCAAGAAAGCTGGGAAGGCGTCCACAATCTCTTTCTCCACGGCGATCGCCTCTATCTCGCACACGGGCTGAATCTGGGCCTGAGCATTGTCGATATCACCGACCCGACCGCGCCCTTGGTCTCGGGTTTCTGGCAGCACGAGGGCGATTTTAGCAATGTGGTCCACGACGTATTCATCCGCGACCGTCTCGCCGTCGTCAGCGATATGTTCTCTGGCTTGGTCCTCCTCGACCTCACTGACCCCGACGCACCCACGATGCTCGCCGCGTTGCCTTTTGCCGAAGGCATGCACAGCGCTTGGGCCGAGGGCGACTATGTTTACTGCAACCAGGAATTCGGCGGTTGGGAGCGGCGCCTCTATGTCGTCGATATCGCCGACCCCCGGCAGCCGCAGGTCGTCCACTCTTTCGGCAGTGGCCCGCCGCCCCAAGGGCCCATTCTCGGTCCGCACAATCCTTGGGTCCACAACGGGCTGTTGTATTGGGCCTATTACGAGGCGG